>JAFAVO010000240.1 GCA_019242385.1 Gammaproteobacteria bacterium
GAGGCGGGTAAGGCTCGTCGCGCAAGCCAGTGAAAGAAACAGTCTCGGAAGCGACGGAGATGCACCCGGCGGAATCAATACGAAACCTAAGCCCTTGCGCTCTTCCCTGACGCGCCACCGCTTCGATTCCCGGGCCTTCCGTGGCCCGCGCCCTCATCCTTGAGGTCACCGCCCGTCCAGGGAATTGGAATCCCGCCGCAAACAAACGCCCGCCGTCCCGAGACTGTGAGGTGCGTCGGACCGAGTAGGGGCAGCTCCCGGGGACGCCTGACTTTGCATTGATGAGCAACTGAGCGCCAACTTATCCGCGGGACCGAGGTGCCGCTGACGGCGCGCAACGTCAACACGCGTCGGCTCAACACTGAGCTGCGGGTCGGCAGGCTCCTACAGGTGTGTCGCGCAACCGACAGCGGGACGCGGGCCGTGCTGACGGTGTAGATGGAGATGCCACCGGATGATTGCAGCTGCGGGCGCACAACGCGGCGCGGCATTGCAGCATATCGCCCATGAGTCATCCTGTGAGTCCCCGGCGCGAGCCACGTCGAGGCCGTCGTTGAACGCCGTTCCGCACTCCGCCGCGGGCGCAAAGCCCGCCGATGCCAATCGGGCACCGGCGGACCTTTTGCGTCGACGCCGGGCAACCGCGCTTGCGCGGCCGCTGTGGATCGTCGCGATCTGCGTGGGCGTCGCCGCGCTGCGCCTCGGTCGGGATCTGCTCATTCCGGTGGTGCTCGCGGTGTTGCTCGCTCTCGTGCTGTCGGGCATCGTCGAGGCGCTGCGGCGCTTCCACATCCCGCGCGGCGTGAGCGCGCTGGTGCTGGTCCTGCTGATCGGCGCGGCGATGGTCGGGGTGCTGCATGCCGTGGGCTCCCCCGCGCGGCAGTGGATGGAAAGTGCGCCCCGTGTCCTGCGGGTCATCGAGCACAAGACGCGAGCGGCGCAATCCATCGTACGCCGCCTCGATGCACTGGCGCGGCGCGCGAGCGCGATCGCCGGGGCCGGCGAGGCGCCGGGCACGGCGCCGGTCGCCGCAGCGCCGCCGACCACGGTCTCGGCCGTCGAGCTGGTCGAGAGCACCAGCGGAGTAGCCGCCGCGCTCCTCATGGGAGGGGCGTTGACTCTGTTGCTGCTCGCGACCGGACCGGCGACGCTCGCGCGCATGGCTGCGCCGGTGGCCACCGATGGGCGCGCAGTGCAGGTGGTGCGGGTGATCGACGCCATCCGGGTGGAGCTCGGCCGCTACTACGGCACGTTGGCCGTCATCAATCTGCTGTTCGGGACGGCGACGGCATTGCTCATGTGGGCGCTCCGCATGCCCAACCCGATGTTGTGGGGCGCGCTGGCCGCCGTGCTGAATTTCATTCCTTACCTAGGCGCTGCGACCACGTTCGTGATCGTCACCCTGGTCGCGTTCGTATCGTTCGAGGGTTACAGCCAGGCGGTCGTGGTCGGGGCGAGCTTCCTGCTGTTGACCGCGATCGAGGGCCACATCATCGAGCCGGTGTTCGTTGGGCGGCGGCTCGACCTCAACCCCATCGTGGTGCTGGTCGCGCTGTGGGCGGGCGCCTGGATGTGGGGCATCGCCGGTATGGTCGTCGCCCTGCCCGTCCTGGTGGCCACCAAGGTCGCCGGGTCGCGCAGTCGGAACGGAGCCATCATCGTGCGCTTCCTGAGCCCGCCGCGCGGGCGCTCGCGGCCGCGCGGGCGCTCGCGGCCGCGCGGGTGGTCTTCGAGGTTCACTCGCGATCCCTGGTGACGCTCGCCCGGTCACGGCCCGAAGGCCTGAGCGAATCCACGCGCCGGTCCTGACGCACGCCTTTGAGACTCGCCTGCCGCAACAGGCCGTCGTCCGTGTAGCCACGGAACTCGACCTCCACGACCGCGAGCGGATCCACCCATAGCGGAGTCGCGCCCCGCAGCTGAGCTCGCGTGGGAGGATTGAGGAGCCGTGGCGGCTGCGCCGCGGGTTGCATGCGGCCAAGGAGCGCACCGATGGTAGCTTCATCGAGCCCCGTCCCGACGCGGCCGCGGTAGCGCCAGCGCGAATCCTCGGCCGGGCTCCCGAGCAGGAGCGACCCGAGTCGCTCACGTGCTCCCTGGCCCGTGGTGTACCCGAGGATCACGTACTCATCCGAATCGACGCACTTGATCTTCAGCCACGCGCCGGTGCGCCCTTCGACATATGGCGCGGCTGCGAGCTTGGACACGATGCCTTCCAGAGCCTGCGCACAGGCAGCCCGCGCCGCTTCCGGTCCGTTGCCGAGGGTGTATCCCGCGAGCTCGAGTGGCGGATGTTTGGCGCGCAGCAGGCGGGCCAGGCGCCGCTTGCGCTCACTCTGCCCGAGCGGGCGCAGGTCCTCGTTATCGAGAAACAGCAGGTCGAACACCACGATGCGCAGCTGCGGGTGGGCGGCGTCAGCCCCGAAGAATTGCTGCAATCGCGCGAAGCTGCTGTGCCCGGCGCCATCGAGCGCGACGAGCTCCCCATCCAGAATGCAACGACGGCAGGGCAGCTCGCCTGCCGCGCGTACCGCGCCCGCAAGCTTCGCCGACCAGTCCTGGTTGCCGCGCGAGGTGATGCGTACCTGCCGGCCGTCGCGCCAGATGAGCACGCGATAGCCGTCGTACTTCACCTCGTGCAGCCAGCTGCCGCCCTCCGGAGCGGCATCGACCAGGCGCGCCAGCTGCAGACCGACGCGCCTGGGGAATGCCCGCGCGCTTACTCGGCCCGCTCCCAGTAGCGCGGCTCCTTGAAGTAGGAGTAGCTGCGGTCGCGGAACATGTGCCCGTCATCGCGCGTGAGTTCCTCCAGAGAGGCCGCGGGAGCCGCCTGCAGCTGCTCCTTGGTGTAGTTCACCACGTAGGCGCCCTCGTCCTCATTGAACTCGAGCGCCGACCACGGGATGGGATGATACTTCTCGGCGACACCGAGAAATCCACCGAAACCCACCACCGCGAACATGATGTTGTTGGACTCCTTGTCCAGCATCACATCCTCGACCTCGCCGAGCTTCTTTCCGGCCGGGTCCTTCACGTTGGTGCCGATCACCTTCCTCGCGCTGATCGCCTTGGTGTGTCCACTGGCAGTTGGCATGACCTTTCCCTCACTCCTGGGCTATGCAATGGCAGGGGGATACTGCGGGAGCACTCCGGGGGCTCCAATAGTCCGCAACCGCGTGGCGCTGTAGGAGGGATGGAGGTGCCCGGCAGCTACAGATGCACATACACCTGCACGGCGCTGCGCTCTTCCTGTGCCGGGGCAACGATGACCTGCCCCTGGACGCGCTGGAAGCTCAGATCGATGCACGCATCGCCGACCGCGATGCCGTTGAGGTGCATCGCCTCGATTCCTATCGGCAACAGCGGCTGCTCGATGCGCACCTCCTTGCGCCGTCCGTCGATCTCCAGCCCAAGACAGGCCTGCAGCAGCATGAAAACCGAACCGCAGGACCAGGCCTGGGGGATGCAGGCCACCGGATAGGGGATCGGTCCCTGACCAACGGTGCGCGGAAAACCGCAATACAGCTCCGGCAGGCGCATCGCAAACTGCGCGGCCGCCTCGAACATCTGGCTGAGTATGTCGGTGACCGCGCCGCGCCCCAGATACCGGGCGATACCCGCGGCGCACAGCGCGCTGTCGTGCGGCCACACGGTCCCATTGTGGTAGGACATGGGGTTGTAGCGCGCCTCCCCCTGGGCCAGCGTCCGGATGCCCCAGCCACTCGCGAAACGCTCGCCCAGCAAGGCATTCGCGACCAGGGTGCCGCGCTCCGCGCTCGGCACATCGCAGTAGAGCAGGTGCCCGGCGTTGGAGGCATGTACGCAGCAGCGCTCACCTTCCCCATCGATCGCGAGCGCATAGAAGTTGAGCTCCGGGACCCAGTAGCGTCGCTCGATTTCCGCGCGCAGCCGTCGCGCGCGCTCTGCCCAGGCAACGCTGCGCTCCCTTTCCCCGCGCATCGCGGCGAGGCGCGACATGGCGCGAAAGGCTGCATAAGCGTAGCCCTGCACTTCCACCACCGCGATCGGTGGCGGCGGCAGGCGCCCATCGGCGTGGAATATGGAATCGCTGCTGTCCTTCCAGCCCTGGTTGATGAGCCCGGTCGCGGTGCCGCGCGCATAGTCGATGAAGCCGCTGCTGCTGTGCTCCATGCGGTTTTCCACCCAGCCGGTGGCGGCGAGCAGGCTCGGCCACAGCCGGTCGATGAGTGCCGCATCGCCGGTGCTCTTCTCATAGGCGCCCGCCAGCATGATGAACAGCGGCGTCGTGTCGACGCCGCCGTAATAGCGGCCAAAGGGTACCTCGTGCAGGGCCGCCATCTCACCGCGGCGCATCTCGTGCAGGATCTTGCCCGGCTCGCAGTCGCGAAACGCGCTCACATCGTGCGCCTGCGTAGAGGCAAGAAAGCGCAGTACGCCGGCGGCGAGCTGCGGATTGAGCCATAGCGTCTGCAGCGCGGTGATGATCGCATCGCGCCCGAAGGGGGTCGCGAACCAGGGGATCCCCGCATACGGATACGGTCCGGTCGGCAGCTCGGTGGTGAGCAGCGCCAGATCCTGACGCGACTTGGCGAGCCACTGTTCGAACAGGCGACCGGAGGCATCGATGGCCGCGCCGACCCCGGCCCGCGCCTGCATGCTCGCGCAGGCCGCCTGCATGGCCTCCTCGAAGCGCTGCGCACCAGGCCGTGCAGAAGTCTCCGGGCCGATCTCGAGGAAGAGCTCCGCGGTGCGTCCGCGCTGCACGCCGATGCAGAATTGCGCCTCCTCACCCGCGAGCGACAAGGGAGCGAGGGAGAAGCGGATCTCCAGCGCGCGCAGCCGGTCGAGGCCCCGGTAGCCGAGGCGCACGGCGGCGACACTGATCTCCGGCGGCAACGGCTCGCCGCGCTGCTTGCGCACGTGTCCCTGGACTTCGAAGATATCGGCGAAATCCGCGCCGAAGTGCACCGTGAGCGGCAGTTGCGCGTCGCGCGCGCTGAAATTGGTGATCTTCAGCCGCTCATACAGCTGTCCGGACCAGAGGAAACGCATGCGCTCCAGGTGGATGACGCCGCGCGGGATCGAATGCTCCCCGGGAGCCGGCAGGGGCCGGTTGGTGAGGTGAGCGGTAAAGAGCACGTTGTCGTGCGAGATCGCCGCTCCGAGCAGCGATGGACGGCTGTCCGCGACCTGCAACTGCAGGCGCGAGAGCATGCGGGTATCGTCCCAGAACAGGCCGCTGTCGGGGGCCTCGATATCCCCGAGCGCATCGGCGAGCAAAAAGACGTTGGCATCCTTGAGCGTGAAGCGCGTCAGCCCGCCGCGCTCAGTGCCCGATTCTTGCGCCATAGCGGGCCTTGCTGCCGGCCCGCGCCGGTGTCACCGTGCGCGGTGCCGCGAGCAGTGTCCGATAGACATCCACGTAGTCCTCGGCCATGCGTCGCGCAGTGAAGCGCCGCTCGAATGCTGCGCGCACCGCGCGGCGATCGAGTCGTTCGACCTCGCGCACCGCCTCGAGCGCCTCACGCTCCGAGCGCACGATGAAGCCGGTGACACCGGGCTCGATGACCTCGGGAACCGAGCCGCGCTGCCAGCCGATCACCGGGGTGCCACAGGCCATCGCCTCGATCATGACCAGCCCGAATGGCTCCGGCCAGCGGATCGGAAACAGCAGTGCCAGCGCGTTGGCCAGGAATTCCGGCTTGTGCTCGGCGCCGATCTCGCCGATGAACTCGATCAGTGGATCATCGAGCAGCGGACGGATCACGGTCTCGAAATAGGTGCGGTCCGCCGCATCGACCTTGGCAGCGATGCGCAATGGAATGCCCGCGGCGCGTGCCAGGCGTATCGCCACGTCCGGACCTTTCTCGGGCGCAATGCGGCCGAGAAAAGCGAGATAACCGCGATCGTTGTGCTCCCGGCACCAGTAGCGCCGCGGGGATATGCCGTGCGGCACGGTCTCGAGCCAGTTGGCCTCGGCCAGCGGATTGCGCTGCTGATCGGAGATGGACACCAGGCCGTACTTCGGCCAGCGTGCATACACTCCGGGCAGATCCTTGAGGTCCGTGCGCGAGTGCACGGTGGTGACGGTGCGATGTGCCAGGTGCTCGAACATCGGCAGGTGCAGCAGCTCGAGGTGGAAGTGCAGGATGTCGAAGTTATGGGCAACCTCGCTGACTTCGTGCAGCATGCTCAGGTGCGCCGCGGTGTCGGACTTCAAGGGTACCGCGTCCAGCCGCAGCGAGTGGTCGCGCATCGGCACCAGCCGCGCCTCGGTCGAGGATTCGGCCGATGCGAACAGGGTCACCTCGTGCCCGAGCTCGACCAACGCGTCGCACAGGTGAGCAACGACCATCTCGGTGCCGCCGTAAAGCTTCGGAGGTACCGCCTCATACAGTGGCGCGATCTGTGCAATCTTCATCGAGACATCCATGCGGCGTGCGGTTGCTCTTTTTTTACCGCGCCGCAAGCGGGCCCGTAAGGTTCAGCGCAGGCCGAGCGCTTGTGAGAAATGACTTACGGTCGAGTCACCCCTGGGCCCGCGACGCAAGCTGCCCGTCGGGCTCGGGACAGACGAACAGCAGCGAGCTCTGCGCGCCGGCGAGCATCGCGCTCGCCAGCTCGCCGAAGAACAGCCGCTCGGCGGCGCGCGGGCTGACACCCATCACCCGCAGATCGTGCGGACCGCGGGCCAGCTCATGCAGCACTGCGTTGCGCGGCGTACGCGCCGGGCGGATCTCGCCGCGCACCTCGACCCCGTAGTGCTCGCCCATTTGCATGATCTCGCGGATCACCGCATCAGCGTGACCGCGCGGTACCACTGGCTCGCCGAAGCGTTGCCACAGCGGAGCGCGCGCCTGGCCGCCGCCGATGTGCAGCGCCGTCACCCAAGCCGCGCGTGGCGTGCGCCAGCACCAGCGCGACCTCCGCGCCGCGGCGCGAGACGCTGGTGCCGCTCACCGTAACCAACACCCGCAGCGGTCCGCCGGCCGGCTGGCGCTGTTGTGGGCTTCCGTCACCAGCAGCAGCAACAGGATGCCGAGCTGCGCGAGCGCATCGAGCATGGCCTGCTGCTGCGCCACCGGCGGAAACAACGCCTGCCGCAGCGGCGGCGCGAGCGCGCCGAGCAGCATGCGCCATATCCGCTCCGTGGAGATAGCAGCGCCGGCAATTTAGCATCGAGCGTCAGCGTCGGTTCCCGCAGCGGCTTGTCAGCCGGGGCTGTCAGCGAGACGCAGCACCCGCCCGACAACACATGCGATGCACCACCTACAGCTGCGGCTCAGGCTGCAAGTTAGCCTTCGCGCATGACCGGCGAGGGATCGCCGC
>JAFAVO010000329.1 GCA_019242385.1 Gammaproteobacteria bacterium
GAGTTCGAGATCGCCATGGACCTCGATCAGGGCAGGAGCGGCGCACCGGGCTTCCCGCTGGATGAGGACACGCTGGCGAAGCGCATGGATTCGACCCCGTGGTCGCTCGACTACTTCCGTCACCAGCGCAACGGCCCGTTCTGGCGCGCGCCGGTGAGGAGACTCGAGGACATCGCCATACCGTGCTTCCTGATCGGTGGCTTCCAGGACGGCTATCGCAACAGTATCGTGCGCATGCTCGAGCGCGTCCCTGCGCCGGTGCATGCCTGGATCGGTCCCTGGAACCACGATCGACCTAACACCAGCATGTACGGACCGCGGGTCGAATGGCGCGACCAGGCGGTGCGCTGGTTCGACCACTGGCTGAAGGGTGCCGACAACGGTGTCGAGCACGAGCCGCGCCTGATCTTCTATCAGCAGCACAGCCATCCGCCGGGCCCCGAGGCACAGGACGTACCCGGCGAATGGCGCACCGATGACTGGCCGCCGCAGGGGCTGCGGTACGAGAAGTGGTACCTTGCGCCCGAGCACCAGCTGACGCGCGCCATCGCACCCGCGGGCACCGATCGGCTCGCCTATGTGCCGTCCGCGGGCGCAGAGGTCGGCTTCTGGTGGGGAGAGTTGCTCGGAGATCAGCGGCCCGCCGATGCCTTCAGTCTCGTCTACGACAGCGCGCCGCTGCGCGAAGAGGTCACCCTGTTTGGCCGCACGAAGGTGCAGCTGCATGCGGCTGCGAGTGCGGCACTCGCCGATTGGTTCGTGCGGCTCGAGGATGTCGCCGAAGACGGGCGGGTCACGGCGATTACCGGAGCGGGGCTCAACGGCGCGCAACGCCTGTCGCAGGATCAGCCCGAGCCGCTCGTCCCGGGGACCGAATATGCGCTCGATCTCGAGCTGTATCTCACCTCGTGGGTGTGGCCGCCCGGACATCGCATCCGGGTCGCCGTCTCGAATGCGCAATGGCCGATGCTCTGGCCGACCCCCGAGCTCATGACGAGCAGCTTGCGCCTCGGTGGCCGCGATGGCTCGGCGATCGAGCTGCCGCTCATCCCGGCGCATGGTCGCCCACCCCCGGCCTTTGCAGCACCCGAGCCTTCGGAGCAACCGCCCGGCGTCTCAACGCCCGGCGGGGACTATGCGTGGCCTGGCAGCTGGACGCTCGCGCGCGATGAGCTGAAAGGCCAGACTACGGTCACCTGGCACGGCAGCTCCGCGATGGTGTTCCCGTGGGGCTCGTTCGAGCACCGCGAGCAACTCGTCTATCACATCGATGACGCGCATCCGGAGAGCGCGGCTGTCGAGGGCGAGGCCCAGAGCGTGGAGCATCTGAAGGACCGCGTGCTCACCTACCGGGGGCATCTTGCCCTCAGCAGCGATCGGACCACCTTTCACTACGCGGCATCGCGCACCCTGCTACGCGATGGCGTCGTCGTGCGGACGCGAAGCTGGAAGGAGGATATACCGCGCGACCTGCAGTGACCTTCGCGCTCGCGCCGGGCGCGCTGGCGCGGCGCGCCGGCACCGCGCCCTGCACGCGTGGCTAACGCCGTGCGGCGCCCGCGGCGAGCGGCACGGCGGACACGGGCGTCGGGCGCCCGAGTCTCGCCTCCTGGATACGCTCGTAGATTTCTTCCCTGTGCACGGCGATGTGCCGGGGCGCTGAGAACCCGAGGCGCAACTGGTTGCCACTGATGCCGAGCACGGTGACCGTGACCTCATCGCCAATCTTCACTGACTCTCCCGGACGCCGTGTCAGAATCAGCATACGTGCACCCTCCCCAGAGATTTGATTGTTTCGGTGCGGCGGCTGAAGCAGCCCTTCCCCGTCAGCGCGCGGATGCTAGCATCGTGCGCGAGCCGGGGTCGGCGAAGCGCGTCGCAGATCGGGCCGGCGGCGCAAAAAAAAGCATCCACAGATTGCGCACAGCTTATGCGCCGCCCGTGCACCGCTTATGCATTGCCAGCGATGGCGAGCGGGCGTAAGGGGACCGCTCCGCCTGCGCGGATCAGCTCATGATGAAGCGGCAGATGCGAGCGCCGAGCGGCACGCCGGTGCCAGCTCCGTCTGGTGTGTGCGCAGGCACGCCGCACCCCGGCCGCCACCGAGCTGCACATTCGAGCAAAACTTCTGAAAGTCGATGTCCCGCGGCGGCGGCCGGTGCCGAGGCTGATGCAGCCGCAGCAGTACCTCCAGCCGCGGCCGGCGCCGCCGGCGTGCTGCTCGAGCCACCGGTGGCGGAGGCGCTCGCGGCCGCAGGAGCTAATGCGTCACGGCAGCCGGCGGAAACCTGCTCGCTGTGTTGGACCAGACACTGCAGCGAGTCCCTGGTCCCGGGTGGCACGCTCGCGCACACCTTCTGGTAGTCGCCGCGACAGGCGCTCTTGATGGCCGAACGCTGTGCGTCGGTGAGCTGCTGGGCGGGAAGCGAAGCACACGAGCCAAGCAGCAGCAGTCCGCAGATCATCCGTGCAGAGCATCTCATCGCGAAGCCCTCCCTCGTGTGGTGTGTGCGAAGTCAGCGTGTGCCGGGCTCCGGTGAGGAGGCCGTGGCGCTGTCGGGGTGCAATTCGGGCTCGGCAGCCAGACCGACCAGGGTCGGCATGCCGGTCGCCGCCTGCAGCGTATCGCGGGCCAGATCCCAGTGAATTGCCGCGACGTCCTTGCCGAGCACCTGATCGAGCAACGGCTCGAGAACCTGCACATCCGGCTCGATCGACTGGCCCTCCGCGTCCACCGGCGGGTGCACCTCGATGAGCAGCTCGCCGGCGACCCAGGCAGCCTTCACCGGCTCATTGACGAGCCGCACCTTCGTGCCCACCGGGACGAGCGGAAAGAGCGCTGCAATATCCTCCGGGTACATGCGAATACAGCCGTGGGTCACGGCCATACCGACCGCCACGGGGTTGTTGGTTCCATGAATCAGGTAGCTGCCGCTGCCGACGCCGAGCCGCATGGCGAAGTTGCCGAGCGGGTTGTCGGGGCCCGGCGGCACGACCTTGGGGAGGGGGTCGCCGCGCTCCTCGTGCTCCTTGCGCACCGACTCCGGCGGATACCAGGGTGGATTGCGGACCTTGGCAACGATGCGGGTCTCTCCGAGCGGAGTGCGCCAGTCCATCTTGCCGATGCTCACCGGGTAGGTGATGACCACAGGCTCCTCGCCGCGGCGCGGCTTGGGATAGTAGTACAGCCGATGCTCCGGCAGATTGACCACGATGCCTTCGCGCGGTCCAGGGGGAAGGATGCGTCTGCCGGGCAGAGTCAGGTGTTTGTCGGCGCCCGGAACCCACACGTCGACTCCGGGATTTGCCCGGATGATCTCGTAGTAGCCGAGGCTGTAGCGCTGTGCCAGATCGGGCAGGCTGTCTTCGTAGACCGTAGTCACGCTCGAGTCCTCACCGATCACGTTCGAGCCATCGGTAGGGAGCGGAAATACCCGGCCGTACGCACAGGTACCGATCAGCGCGAGCCAGGCGAGACCGAGCGATAGCGCTGCGCGAGAGCTGCGTGATCTTGCCGGCGCACCTATGCTCGACATGCTTTGAGCCTCCTCCTTGCAGGGAGCATTCTAGAGGATTCCGCGCACACCGCCCCGGTGCACTGCGCTTCAATGCAGCGCCAGTGTGTCGCGCCGCCACGTCACATCCTGCCAGCGACCAAAGTCCGCCAGCAGCTCGGGGCTGCTCGCCTGCTTGACCGGCAGAAGATCCGCCAGCCGCAGCTCCTCGAACCGCCGCCGAAAATGCCCGTGCTCGCGTACCTCACGGGCAATCAGCAGCCGCTCGCTCCGTGGCGCGAACCCGGCAAACTCGACGTAGCCCTCATCGGGCTCCTCCACGCCCGGCGCGAGCACATCTACCGTCCAGCCCGCCTCGCCCGCACGCAAGACCCAAAGCTCGCGCCAGGTCTCGAGCGGCTGCACGGCGAGGACCAGTGCCCTGCCCTGCGCGATGGCCTGCGCCGAGGCAGTCCACACGATTCCATAGGTGCACCGCCGGAGGAGCGCGGCGCCGGGCCGTTGCGCGTCCGCGAGGGTGACACAGGTCTGTCCCGCTGCACCTGGCCCAGTCGTCACGATGAGCGGTCCGGACTGTGCACGCACGGGGGCCGCGCCCCAGCGAATCGCACCGACCCGCAACAGCGCGTCGAGGTATTCGCCACGGCGCTCATCGGCGAGATCGCCCGGGTGCACGGCGAGAAGCTCGGCCATCGCGCGCTGTGCCGCCGCCGCCGCCGAGCGGCCG
>JAFAVO010000117.1 GCA_019242385.1 Gammaproteobacteria bacterium
AAGAGCGGTGCCGGCGCTGCCTGAGGAGCCGGTCACGCGTACATCTGACACTACTTCGGCACGATCTCGCCGCCGCCATGGCCATGCGCGCGCAGCTGCTGCGCAAGCTCGCTGGCGGCGGGCCGGTCGTGCGCCGGGCCGACGCGCACCCGGTAGAGATGGGCACCCCGCAAGACGCTGACCGGGAATCCCTGGCCATGCAGCTGTTTCGCGAGACGCTCGGCATTGGCCCGGCTGGCGAAGCTGCCAAGCTGCACCATGTAGGCACCGGCGCTGTCGGCATTGCCGGCGGAGGGCCCCCCCCGCGCGGTGGGCGCGGGCACAGGTCCGTGAGCCGGCGGCGCGGGGACTGGCAGGGACGGCAGGTTGGTCCCCCCTTGCTCCGCAGTCGCAGCGGCAGGTGCCACCGGTCCGTTCGCGACAGATGGTGGCGGTGCCGGCGGAAGCGGTGCCGGCTGCTCCGGCGCCGCGTGCGTGCTGACCCCATGCGCCGGCTGCGCCGGCTCGTCCGTGAGCTTGATGGTGTAGGAGCGTAATGGCGGTTCCTCGATGGATGAGGCCACGGCCGTAGTCCTCGGAGCCGAGCGGACCGGTCCAGTCAACAACTCGGGCACCAACAACACGATCAGCGCCACCAGAATGATTGCGCCCGTCAGCCGTTCTTTCACCTGGACCACCCATCATGGGGGCGACAACGAGGAAGCCAAGCGTAGCGCTGCAGAGTGGAGCGCATGCTGCGCATTATATCTGAAGCCACTGCAGCGCCGGGCCGACGGTGTACACCGAGCCGCACACGACGACGCGGTCGCCGGGTTGCGCCGTGCTGCGCGCGAGCTGGCAGCCTTCGGCGACCGAGGCAGCGGGCTCGAAGGAAGCTCCGGCGGGCACGAGCCGCCGCGCGAGCTCTTGCGCCGCAAGGCCGCGCGGACCGGGCAAGGCGCACACGATCCAGTGATCGACGAGCGGCGCGAGCGCCGCGCCGATAGCGGCGGCATCCTTGTCCGCGAGCACGCCGATGACCGCCAAGGTGCGCCCCGCGGCGCGCGGCAGAGGACGCTCGCGCAGTTGCTCGGCGAGAACGCGCGCGGCGGGCTCGTTGTGCGCGATATCGAGGATCCACTCCACATCGCCTGCGATCACCTGGAAGCGTCCGGCGAGGTGCACGGCGCCGAGCGCGCGCGCCACCGTGGGCTGATCGAGCTGTGCGAGCCGCGCGGCGAGGCGCGCCACCCCCGGGCGGCCGCCGCCGCTCGCCGGCAGTGCCGCGAGCGCAGCGAGTGCGGTAGCGGCGTTGCGGTACTGAATGGCGCCCGCGAGGGCCGATGGCGGCAGGGCATCGAGCGCTAACCCAGCTCCCCGGTAATCCCAGCCTGCGGTGTGCACGCGCCAGCTGAAATCGCGCTCGGCCACCACCGGTCGCGCTGCCACATGCCGGATGGCTTCGTACACGGTCGCCGGCATCTGCGGCGTGCCGAGCACTGCCGGACGGTCGGCCCGGAAGATCCCCGCCTTCTCCGCACCGATGAGCTCGAGCGTATCGCCGAGCCATTCGCGGTGATCGAATCCGACCGAGGCGAGCACCGCCACATCGGCGTCGAGCAGGTTCGTGGCATCGAGGCGTCCCCCGAGACCGACCTCGAGTACCGCCGCATCGACACGCGCATCGCTGAAGATGAGCAGTGCCGCGAGCGTGTTGTACTCGAAGAAGGTGAGCGTGGTCGCAGCGCGAGCCGCTTCGATGCGCTCGAACGCCGTGATGAGCTGGGCATCGGCGATGTCATTCCCGGCCACCCGGATGCGCTCGTTGTAGCGGATGAGGTGGGGTGAGGTGAAGGTGCCCGCGCGCACTCCGAGCGCGGCCAGCAGAGCCTCGAGGTGCGCAACGATCGAGCCCTTGCCGTTGGTTCCCGCGACGGTGAACACCGGGAAGGCGGGGGCCGCGACCCCGAGCGTGCGCGCCACCCGGCCGACCCGCTCGAGCCCCATGTCGATGCTCTGCGGATGCACCGACTCCTGCAGCCTGAGCCACTCGGCGAGCGTGCGCATCGGCGGGCGCTGCGCTCAGGCGGCGGCCGGGAGCTTCAGCAGCACCCGCAGCAGCGCTGCGACCTTATCGCGCATCTCGCGCCGATCGACGATCATGTCGATGGCACCGTGCTCGAGCAGAAACTCGCTCCGCTGGAAGCCCTCCGGCAGCGTTTCCCGCACCGTCTGCTGGATGACCCGCGGGCCGGCAAAGCCGATGAGCGCGCGGGGCTCGGCGAGGTTCAGGTCCCCGAGCAGCGCGAGACTCGCCGAGACGCCGCCGGTGGTCGGATCGGTGAGGACCGAGATGAAGGGCAGATGCGCCTGCGCCAGGCGCGAGAGTGCCGCCGCCGTCTTCGCCATCTGCAGCAGGGAATAGAGCGCCTCCTGCATGCGCGCCCCGCCGCTCGCGGAAAAGCACACGAGCGGGCGCCGCTCGGCGATGCACTGGTCGATACCGCGCTTGAAGCGCTCGCCGACCACCGAGCCCATCGAGCCACCGAGGAACTGGAACTCGAATGCGCAGGCGACGACGGGCAGCGCATGCAGCGTACCGGCGAGCACCACCATCGCATCCTTCTCGTTGGTGGCCTTCTGCGCCTGGACGAGCCGATCCCGGTAGCGCTTGCTGTCGCGGAACTTCAGCGGGTCCTCCGGTCCGATGGCCGCGCCGATCTCTACACCCGAGCCCGGGTCGAGGAAGCGCTCGAGCCGCTCGCGTGCACCGATGCGCATGTGGTGGCTGCACTTGGGGCACACATACAGGTTGCGCTCGAGCTCTGCCCGGTAAAGGACCGCGTCGCACGCCGGACACTTGATCCAAAGGCCCTCCGGGACCGAGCGGGTGCGCTTTTCGGTCTTGATGCGCGAAGGCATGATCTTGTCGAACCAGGTCATTCAGTTCACCCGCGGCGCCGATGGCGCCTGCCGCGGACGATCATAGCCCATCAGACCGGAAACCCCTCCGCCAGGGCCGGAGCCGGGATACTGAAGGCGCAGGGGTAACGCACCGACAGCAGGTACAGGCCCGCCGCCGGGGCCGTGGCGGCATTGCGCGTACGGTCGCGGCCGAGCAGCACCTGGCGGGTGTGCTCGACGCTCGCGTCGCCGCGTCCGACGGCGATGAGCAGGCCTGCGATGTTACGCATCATGTGGTGCAGAAAGGCATTGGCCGTGGCCTCGATCACGACGAGGTCCCCGCGCCGCTCGATGCGCAGGCGCTCCATGCGGCGGATGGGAGACTTTGCCTGACATTCAGCCGCGCGAAACGCGCTGAAGTCGTGCTCACCGAGGAGTAACTGCGCTGCCTCCTGCATACGCTCCTGATCGAGCGGCCGGTGGACCCATGCGGTTCGCGCAGACAGCAGAGCCGGACGCGCCAGGCGGTTCGAGATCAGATAGCGGTAGGTGCGAGCCTCAGCGGAGTAGCGGGCGTGGAAGTGCCCCGGCACCGGCCGCGCCCAGGTGATGCTGGCATCACGCGGCAGCTCACTGTTCGCGCCGAGCACCCAGCCGCGCAAACCGCGGGTCACGGTGGTGTCGAAATGGGCGACCTGGCCGCAGGCATGCACACCGGCATCGGTACGGCCCGCGCAGGTGAGACTCACGGGCTCCGCGGCGACTTGCCCGAGTGCGCGCTCGAAGAGGCGCTGCAGCGTCGGCACGGAATCCTGGGCCTGCCAGCCGGCGTACGCGCTGCCGTCGTACTCGATGCCAACGGCGATTCTCAGCAGAGGATCCCTTCTGGGCGCAGCCGGCGAAAGTCAGGCCTTTCGCCGGCTGCAATGGAGCTGATGTCCGGCAAAATCGCTTCCAGCGATTTTGGCCAATGAATTAGGGGAGCGACTCCATCAGCCGCTGCGCCTCCTGCTTCTGTGCGGCCGAGCCCTCGTTCAGCACCTCTTCGAGGATGTTGCGCGCGCCATCCGGGTCACCCATGTCCATGTAGGCCCGCGCAAGGTCGAGCTTGGTGCCGACCTCGCTCATGGTCACCGGCTCCAGGTCCGGCAGCGCCAGCTCTTCGGAGGCAAGCCGCTGGGTGGACGCAAAAGCCGCATCCGGCACGGTCGCGGTGCCCACATCGAGGTCGAGTCCGCCATTGGCATGAGTGCCGGTGGCGGCGCCGACATCGAGGTCGATGTCGGTTGCGGTTGCGGCGTGCGTCCCGGTGGCTTCGCTGAGATCGACATCGACGCCGCGCGAGCGCAGCGCAGCGAGGCGCGAGGTGTCGGAAGGGTCGACCAGAGCAGCGCTCGTCTGCGTGAGCGCGGCCTCGAGCTCATTCTGGTCGAAGCTCCAGGCACCGGTGCTGGCGATGGCAGGGTTCTCCTCCTTCGCGGCGCGCCGGTGCGCATCCTCCATCACCTTGCGCGAGCGCTCATCGAGACCCGCGACCAGGGTCGGAGCGTCCGGATTGGAAGCCGCGGCGGAGGCCGGACCGGGCTGGTCGACCGTGTCGATCGCGCCCACATCCAGCCCGAGATCATCGATGGCGAGCTCGGCCGTGGCATCCGAGACGCTCTTGCGCATCGCCGTCTCGACCTTTTGACGGATCGTCGGCTGGTGCGCACCCGGGAGCGCCGGCTGCTCGACCGTCGGGCCTTCCACCTCGCCGGCGCCGTTGTCGTGGCGCACGCGAGCGGTCATCTGGCGCGTCGTGCCGGTGGTGCCCGTGAAACTGTTCTCGCTGAGCGCAATGTTGCGATCGGTGACGCTGGTCGTGGCCTCGTGGCGATCGCCCATCGCGGTGCCGATGTCGAGGTCCAGTCCCTGGGCCGCCTCGCCCGGCACCGACTCACCCAGGAGATCGAAATCGACGCGGCTTTGACCACCCTCGAGGTCGAGGTCGACGCCACCTGCAGCTGCGCCGGTGACCGCCCCGCCGGCGGAGAAGAGTGGATCCTCGGGCGCAAGCTGCTTGCCCATGATGAGGATCTTTTCCCACTCACCGGGCGCAGCACCCGCGCGCGATTCGGCGAGCTCACGTGCGGTCTGCAGGAACTGGTCCTTGTTGCCCCACACGAAGAACACTTCGAGGAGCTTGAGCTTGAGGTCGCGGCGGCTCGGCTCGCGGCTGATGGCGATGCGGATCAGATCCGCGGCCTGATCGTACAGGCCATAAGCCATGTGGAAGTCGGCTTCTGCGAGCGGGTCGCCCTGATCGAGGTTGATGGCAGTCTCGCTGCTGATCGTCTCGTCGCTCGCGACGTGCCGCGGGGTGGGCGCAGGGGCTGCGGACCCGGCTGGAGTCAGTCGCGGGCGCTCGTGCGTCCCGGTCTCCTCGACGACGAACGCCGGGTCCAGTGCCGGCGCCGGCTTGGATCGTACCGGTGCATCGAGCGCGGCAAAGTTTCGCGCGGCGGCGGCCGCCGGCGGCGCATCGTGATCTTCGAAGCCGAGATCGACCTCGCCACCGGCACCCCCGACCGCGAGTCGGCCGAGGGAGTCATCAAACTGGGAAGCGCGACGCGCTCTGAAGATACGCAGCGCCGCGACCGCGCCAGCGCCGAGAGCGGCAATGAGCAGCACCCACCAGTAGCCCGCGATCGTTCCAAGCAACGACCCACCGGCCTCGGGTGGCGGTGCCGCGCGCTTGGGTGCGGGCACGGGTGCGCTCGCCACGACCGGCGGCGGCGGTGGCGCACTCGCCTCGGGCGGCTTCTCCTCGACGGCGGGCGCTGGAGGCGGTGGCGGTGTCGGTGCCGCCTGAGCCGCAGGGGGTGGCTCGGCGGGAGCTTGCGCTTTCGGTGCAGGGGTCGCTGGAGGTGAAGCCGCAGGCGGCGGTGCCGCGGCGGTCTGTTGCTTCGCGGCGAGCTGCGCCTGCATGCGTGCGAGCTCCGCGTCCTTCATCTCGAGCAGCCGCTTCGACTCGGCAAGCTGGCCCTCGAGCTCCCGCACGCGGCCCTGCAACGCAGCCGACTGCCCCGCCGATGCACCGGGCGCTGTCCCGGCGGAAGCGCTCTCCGAGGGCGTCACCAGTTTCAGGCGTCCCGGGGCTGCAGCGGCCTCCTCCGCGGGAGCGGCCGGAGCGCCACGCCACGCGGCGTATTGGCGGCGGATCTCGCTCGTGGCCTCCGGGGCCGACACGGCCGCGGCGGTCTGTGCGTCCGGGATGCGAAGCACTGCCCCGGAGTGCAGCACGTTCATGTTGTTCTGGAATGCCCGCGGGTTGGCCTGATAGATGGCGAGCATCCAGCTGTGCGTGTGCGCGGAGCCGGGCTTCTCCCCG
>JAFAVO010000125.1 GCA_019242385.1 Gammaproteobacteria bacterium
CATCAAGCTCGAAGGTGTCGATGGCCAGGCTTACTTCAACCTGCTGCTAAAGGACACGCAGCAGGGGTTTTTCGCCGATCCCATCTACGGCGGCAACCGCGACATGTGCTCGTGGAAAATGATCGGGTTTCCCGGCGCGCGTTACGACTACCGCGACTGGGTCGGCAGACACAACGAGCGCTATCCGTATCCGCCCGTCAGCATCGCCGGCCGGCCGGATTGGACCCCGAAATCATAGGCAGTCATGGCACGCAAGCTTCCTCATCGGGATGTGGTCGTCATCGGTTGCGGCTGGACCGGCTCGATCGTGGCCAACGAGCTCACCGATGCCGGGCTGAACGTGGTCGCCATCGAGCGCGGGCCCTGGCGCGACACCGGTACCCAATACGCACCCAACTACGCGCAGGATGAGCTGCGTTACCGCATCCGCCATGAGCTCTTCCTGCGACCCGCGCAGACGACTTTTACCTTCCGCAACCAGCAGAGTCAGACGGCATTGCCGATCCGCACCTGGGGTGCATTCATGCCACCGAACGGTGTCGGCGGTGGTGGTTTGCACTGGAACGCCGAAACGTGGCGGTTTCTGCCCAGCGACTTCGTGCTGCGCTCGCATCTTACTCAACGTTATGGTGCGCGCTTTCTGCCGGCGGATATGACCATTCAGGATTGGGGCGTGACGTTCGAGGAGCTCGAGCCCCATTACGACAAGTACGAGTACCTGTGCGGCACGAGCGGCACGGCTGGCAACCTGCGCGGCAAGATCCAGGAAGGCGGCAACCCGTTCGAAGGGGCGCGCTCGCGCCCCTATCCAAACCCTGCGCAGCAGCAGCCTTACGGCCCGATGCTCTTCGCCAAGGCGGCGCGCGAGCTCGGCTACAAGCCCTTTCCGCAGCCCTCGGGCAACATGTCGCAGGCCTACCGCAATCCGCTCGGCGTACGCCAGGGTCCCTGCACCTACTGCGGCTTCTGCGAATGGTTTGCCTGCGGCAACTACTCCAAGGCCAGCCCGCAGACGACCGTGTTGCCGGTGCTGATGCCCAAGGGCAACTTTCAGCTGCGCGACAACTCCGAGGTCACGCGCATCAACCTCGATCCTTCGCGCAAGCGCGCGACCGGGGTGACCTTCGTCGACACCAGCGGCACCGAATGGGAGCAGCCGGCGGATCTGGTGATCCTGGCGGCCTACACCATCTTCAACGTCCAGCTGCTGCTGCTGTCGCAGATCGGCACGCCGTATGACCCGCAGTCCAACCGCGGTGTGGTGGGCCGCAACTTCACCCACCAGACCATATCCGACTGCGTCAGCTTCTTCGATCGCACCAAGTTCGTTTTCAACCCGTTCATCAGCTCCGGTGCCATCGGCATGTGCATCGATGAGTTCAACGGCGATAACTTCGATCACGGGCCACATGGCTTCGTCGGCGGCGGCTACATGGGACAGGTGCAGACCAATGGGCGTCCCATCGAGACCACGCCCGTGCCGCCGGAGACTCCGCGCTGGGGCGCAGAATGGAAGCGCGCGGTGCGTGACAACTACCAGAGCACACTCAAGCCCGGCACCGGCGTCCACGGCAGCATGTACAGCTACCGCGATGTCTACGTCGATCTGGATCCGACCTACCGTGATCGCCTCGGCCGGCCACTGGTGCGGATCACCATGGACTTCCACGAGAACGAGCTCAAGCAGAACCGCTTTCTCACCGACAAGTTCGCGGAGATCTACCAGGCGGCCGGCGCCCAGCGTGTCGTGAAGGAGTATCGCAAGGGGCCGTACGACATCACCAAGTACCAGACCACACACCTGTGCGGTGGGGCGATCATGGGCAGCGATCCCAGGACGAGCGCGCTCAACCGCTATCTGCAGAGCTGGGACGTACCGAACCTGTTCGTGATGGGGGCGAGCGCCTTTCCGCAGAACGCCGGCTACAACCCGACCGGCACCGTCGGAGCGCTGGCTTACTGGTCGGCGGCCGCGATTCGCTCCACGTACCTGAAGAACCCGGGGCCACTCGTGCATGCGTGAGGGGCTCGGTCTGTGCGTGACCGCGCTGCTCACCGGCGTATTGGCGAGCGCCTGCGGCTCGCGCCCGGCGCGCGCCGACAATGAGCCCTCGGAGCAGGACTTCTCGATGATCGAGCGCGGGCGCTATCTGACGACCGTCGCCGACTGCGCCGCCTGCCACACCAATCCTGACAGCCACGATCTGTTCGCCGGCGGCCGGCCGATCGAGACGCCGTTCGGCAAGGTGCTCGCCGCCAACATTACCCCGGATCTGGAAACCGGCATCGGCAGCTGGACGGATGCGCAGTTCGATGCCGCCGTGCGCATGGGGCGCGGGCCGGACGGGGAGCGTCTATATCCGGCGATGCCGTTTCCGTACTACACGCGCATGACGCCACAGGACGTGCGCGCGATACGCGCGTACCTGAATACGGTGCCGCCGGTCAACAATCCGGTGAGATCGAATCAGCTGCCTTTCCCGTTCAACATCCGCACCGGAATGGCGGTGTGGGACACCATGTATTTCGAGCCCGGAACCTTCCGGCCGGATCCGCAGAAGTCGGCGGAGTGGAACCGCGGTGCCTACCTGGTGCAGGGTCCGGGCCACTGCGGCGCGTGCCATACGCCGAAGACCATGCTCGGCGGCGATCTGAAGCAGCAGCCGCTGCAGGGCTACACCATCCAGGGCTGGTTCGCGCCCAACATCACCAACGATCTGCAGCTGGGGCTCGGCCGCTGGTCGGTCGAGGACGTGGTCACGTATCTGAAGACCGGCCACAACCGTCTGGCCGGCGCCTCGGGCCCGATGTCCGAGGAGATCGTCGACTCCAGCTCCCGCATGAGCGACCCCGACCTGCACGCCATCGCGGTGTATCTGAAGGACCTGTCCGGCACGTCTGGAACGGGCAAGCCGCTCGCGGCCGGCAACCTGCAGATGGTCGCAGGCGCGGCGATCTATCGCGATCTCTGCTCGGCGTGCCACGCACCGGATGGCTCGGGAGTCGACTATCTCATTCCGAATCTGGCACTCGCCTCCTCGGTGAGCTCACGCGAGCCCACGAGCCTGCTGCGCGTGGTGCTCCATGGGACGCAGACCGTCGCGACGCCGCGCGAGCCGACTGCTCCGGCCATGCCCGCTTTCGGCTGGCAGCTGACTGACGCTCAGGTCGCAGCCGTCACCACCTATGTGCGCAACAGCTGGGGGCATGCCGCCCCGGCAGTCAGCGCGGGCGATGTGCACAAGCTGAGGCCGCTCGACTCGGAAGGTGGCGGCTGAAGGCGAGCAGATCGAGCCGCGGCCACCCGGCTCGAGCACGCGAGCGCTGCGCCCAAGATTGCCATCTCAAACCCCGCCATGAGCCATGCGCAACGCACAAGCGCTGCCACGGGCGCAACCGGCACGCGTGTTGGTTTCGAGCCAGCGCCACCGACAAGGGCTTGCGTGGCGCGCCGACAGACCGCAGGGAGTCCCCTCAGCAGACTTCACGCTCGGCGGACTGCGCCGCAGGCGAGACGGAGAGCAAGCATGGCACAGGGCACACTCAGCGGATTGAAGGTCGCCATCCTCGCGACCGACGGCTTCGAGCAGTCCGAGCTCCTCGAGCCGCGCAAAGCTTTGCAGCAAGCCGGCGCCACCACCGAGGTGATCGCTCCCAAAGGCGGCCGGATCCGCGGCTGGAATCACACCGAGTGGGGACAGGAGGTCGCGGTCGACAAGGAGTTGCAGAGCGCGGATGCCGATGAGTACGACGCGCTGCTGCTGCCGGGCGGTGTCATGAACCCGGACAAGCTGCGCGCGATTCCGGCCGCGGTGAGCTTCGCCAGATCATTCTTCGAGGCGGACAAGCCGGTGGCGGCGATCTGCCACGGCCCCTGGACGGTGATCGAGAGCGGCGCTGCCCGGGGACATCGCATGACCTCGTGGCCGTCACTGCAGACTGACTTGCGCAATGCGGGCGCGGAATGGGTGGACGAGGAAGTGGTGGTGGACGGCAAGCTCGTGACCAGCCGCAAGCCCGATGACATCCCTGCATTCAACCGCGCCACCATCGAGCTGTTCGGCAAGGAGCGCCAGGCCCGCTGAGCACGGACCAGACCAGGCGGTGCGGGTATCGACCCGCCGCCAGCAACCGAGGAAGGAGCCTCATATGAAGTACGCGATCATCGTCACGCTGACGGTCGCCGCACCGCTCGCCTTCGCTGCGGGCGGCTCGCCCGACCATTCGTTCTATCGCAGCATTGCCGAAGGGGGCATGGCCGAGGTCGACCTCGGCAAACTGGCCGAGCAGAAGAGCACCGACCCCAAGGTGAAGCACTTTGCGCAGATGATGGTGACCGACCACAGCGCGGCCAACGAGAAGCTCGATGCCCTCGCCACCTCGAAGCAGGCGGCCGTGCCGAAGAAGCTCGACACGTCCCATGAGGCCGAGAAGGCCAAACTCGCGAGTCTGAGCGG
>JAFAVO010000220.1 GCA_019242385.1 Gammaproteobacteria bacterium
CTCGCGACGGCGTTACTTCGCACTGAGCTTTGGCGTCGCGCATGCCATGCTGATCGATGTCGTCGCGGTGGGCGCGCATCTCCTCGGCGCGCTGAAACGGCTGCTGCAGGGACGGCCACACAGCGGCACTCCGCGCTTCGTGCGCGACCTGATCCATCACAGCATCATCTGGCGTTGCAACCGCAGCATTGCGCCGATGCGCTCGCGCACCTTGCTCGCGGGGTGCGCCGCGAAGCCCGGTGATGCTGTGGCTCAGCCGCGCACGTAGCTGCCGGGGGCATCCTCGAACAGGCCGCCCGCCTTCGATGCGGTTGCGGGTGCGCGTGCCGGCTTCTGGCGCGGCGCGGAATGATCGGCCAGCCAGCCCTCCCACGCGGGCCACCAGGAGCCCTCGTGCAATGCGGCGGTATTCAGCCACTGATCGGGAGTCAGCGTGGCAGTGCTGTCCTTCCAGGTGAGCAGCCGATGGCGGCGCCTCGGGTGCACCGGACCGCTCACGATACCGGCGTTGTGGCCACCGCTGGTGAGCAGGAACGTGTAGTCGGCGCTGCGCGTCAGGCCGCGGATCTTGTAGGCCGAGCGCCAGGGCGCGACGTGGTCGGTCTCGGTTCCCACCACGAACATCGGCAGATGGATGCGCCGCAGGTCGACCCGCACACCCTCGAGCGTGAAGGTGCCCTGAGCGAGCTCGTTCTTCAGATACAGGCGCTCGAGGTACTCGCTGTGCATGCGCCAGGGCATGCGCGTGCCGTCCGCGTTCCAGGCCATGAGGTCATTGATCTGCGGGCGCTCACCGAGCACGTACTGGTTGACTGCCGGCATCCACAGCAGATCGCGTGAGCGCAGCATCGCGAACGCCGCGCCCATGCGCTCGCTTTCCAGCACGCCGCTCTTGCTCATCATGGCCTCGAGCATCGCAATCTGGCTGGGCGTGATGAACACCGAGAGCTCTCCAGGCTCGCTGAAGTCCACCTGCGCCGCGAGCAGCGTCAGCGAGGCGAGCGAGGCGTCACGCCTGGCGGCGAGCAGTGCCGCAGCTATGGCGAGCAGTGTCCCACCGATGCAGTAGCCGACGGCGTGCACCCGCTGTCGCGGCACGATGCGGCGCACTTCCGCGAGCGCATCGAGAAAACCGAGCTGCACGTAGTCGGCGAGGCTCAGCTCGCGGTCGGCGCCATCGGGATTCTTCCAGGAGATCATGAATACCGTGTGCCCCTTCTCGACCAGGTAGCGCACGAGTGAGTTGCGCGGCGAGAGATCGAGAATGTAGTACTTCATGATCCAGGCCGGTGTGATGAGCACCGGCTCGGCAAACACGGACGAAGTCGCAGGGGAATACTGCAGGAGCTCGATCAGGCGGTTACGGAAGACGACCTTGCCCGGAGTGATGGCCACATCGCGGCCGACCTGAAAGTGCTCTGTGCCGGGGGCATGCCCGTTGCCGTTGACGGCGCGCTGCGCATCCTCCAGCCAATGCTTCAGTCCCCGTATCAGGTTGTGACCGGACTCCGCCGCGGTCCGCTTCAAAAGCTCGGGATTCGTGTGCAGAAAGTTCGCCGGCGAGGCCGCCTCGAGCAGCATGCGCCCGGCGAAGTTGGCGCGCGCCAGGGCGGGATCGTGGGCCGCGGCCGGCGGGGAGAGCGCCTGCTGCCACCAGGAAGCCCAGTTGGCGTAGGTGCGCGCATAGACATTGAAGGGCCACACGTTCCAGGCCGTGTCGCTGAAGCCGAGGTTCTCGTGTCCGGGTGGCAGCGGCTCGCCGCCCGCCGCACGGCCGAGGAACTGCCAGCTGTCGAGCAGCTTCTCGTAAGCAGTCTGCGCGAGCTGGGCCTGACGGGGAGGATGGGTCGCCAGGTTGAGGTACCAGTCCCACCAGGCCTTCAGATAGTCATCGGGCGCCATGCCGCCGGTGAGCCCGGCAAGCTGCGCTCGCAGGTCGCGCAAGACGTCGGCCTTGGCGCCCGGCGGGGTGGTTTCGGCGGGCCGCGGGGAGGCGGCGTGCGCAGCGTGAGCCGCTCGCGGCCGCGTCGCCGTAGCGTGAGCCGCTCGTGGCCGCCTCGCCGCCTTCCTCTTCGCCCTGTGCTTGCTCGTTCCGGTCTTCTTCCTGCGGCGCGCGATCAACGGCACTCTCCACAAACAGCAAGCCGCACCCGAAGGCCTTGCAGCCCTCGGGTGCGGGATACCGCCAAGATATCAGGCCGCCTTCCGTGCGGGCACTGCCTTTGCGGCGATCTCATGATTGAACTGGCTGAACTTCGCCTGCATCTCCGAGGTCACCGTGGCGAATTCCTCGGCGCGCTCGCGCAGCTTGTCGACGAACTGGCTGTTGAGCTCGGTGTGCTTGCTGAAGAGCTCCGTCGGAGTCGCGGCGGCGAACGCGGCGTACATCCGCGCGATGCCGCTCTCGAGCATGTCGCCCGCAACGGCGTACTGCAGCCGTGCCAGACGCTCGAAAGTCCTGAAGCCTTCCTGCTGGGCCTTGAGCATCGGCGCGAACGCCTCGCGCGCGGCAGCCAGCATCTGATTGGTATCAAACGTTCGGTCGGTCATGGTGGAACTCCCGTGCAGATTATTTATCTGTGGAGCACAATTCTACACGAGTTTGTATGCAGTGCAAGAGACGGATCGTCAGGACTGATACCTGCATCATCTTTGCTAATAACTAACTGAAAATGCACGCAAATATGCGGTTGTTAGAGGAGGTATGGCCGTCGATCCCGGCTGCCTGAATTTTGCAACGCGTAGAGGCGCATCGGTCTCACAGGCGCAGCCCGGCGTCGACCTCGACCAGGCGCCCGGTGAAGAGGTCGTTCTCGAAGATGAAGCCAACGGCATGCGCGATCTCGGCCGGCTCGCCGAGGCGGCCGAGGGGGATCGGCGCGGTCATCTTGGCGAGCGCCTCGGGCTTCATCGCCTCGACCATGGGCGTGCGGATGAAGCCCGGCGCCACCGCGCCCACGCGGATTCCATAGCGAGCGAGCTCTTTGGCCCACACGACCGTCATCGCCGCAACGCCGGCCTTGGCGGCGCTGTAGTTGGTCTGTCCGGCGTTGCCGACGCGCGAGATGCTTGAGACGTTGACGATCACGCCGTGGACTTTCTGGCTGATCATGCGCTCGGCGGCTTCGCGCGCGCACAGGAACACACCGGTCAGGTTGGTGTCGATCACCGCCTGCCACTGCGCCAGCGACATCTTGCCGACCACTGCGCCATCCTTGACCTTCACCAGCATGCCATCGCGTACGATGCCGGCGTTGTTGATCAGTCCCTCGAGCGTGCCGAAATCCTCCAGCACGCGATCCAGCGCTCCTACGACACTGTCCTCGTTGGCTGCGTCGGCGATGTAGCTGCGGGCGGTGACGCCGAGCTGCGTACAGCGCTCGCGCGTCTGGTCGACGTCCTCTGCGTTCACATCGAGCAGCGCAAGGTTGGCGCCCTTGGCCGCGAAATGCGCCGCGAGCGAGCGGCCGATGCCGCGCCCGGCACCGGTTACCAGAATGGTCTTGCCACGAACGTCCACTGACTGGGTACTCCTGATAGCTGGAAGAGATTCCGATGCGCTGGGGTGACTGGCATGGTCATCTGGCGGCCATGGTGGGCTCAGCTGCGACGGCGGCTGGATTCGGACCGGGCAGGCTTCTCGGTCTTTTCCGGTTTCTCCGGCCGCTCGGCCTTGCCGGCAGGGCCGCCGTGAGGCGAGAAGGCCGAGAGCATCGATGCCTGCATCTTCGCCCACATTTCCATGTTCTGGCGCGCCATCTCGGCAATCGGGGCCATCGGTGTCTCGAGCGCCTTGGCCATCTCCGCCTGCAGCACGCTCTGCTGGCGCAGCAGCGTACCGATGCTCTGCTCGAGGTAACTGGTGAGCATCTGCTGAATCGGATTTCCGTAGAAGCGGATGATCGCCTCGAGCAGCTGAGTGCTCAGCACCGGGGTGCCGAACTGCTCCTGGCTCGCGATGATCTGCAGCAGGATGCTGCGCGTGATGTCCTCTCCGCCCTTGTCCTCGACGACCTTGATGCGCTGGCCGGCGCCGATCAGCTTGCGCAGATCGTCGAGAGTCACGTGGCGGCTGTCATGCGCGTCGTAGAGCCGCCGGTTGGCGTATTTGCGTATGAGGCGTTCTTCGGCCATGTTAGGTGAACCGTGCAGTAACCCCGGGCGCTGGGCAGGGCCTTGAGCTCAGCCGACGCCGTAGTCCATGGTAGCGCCTCTGTATGCACCGCACAATCAGGTCGTTTACGGATCCCGCCGGGCCGCTGCGCGGGACCACGAGAATTCCAGGCTATTTCCGCGGGTTGGCCTCGATGTGAGCTGACCCCTTCTTTCATCCGGCAGTGCACAACACCATGCAAAGCTCAGGCAGCAGTCCGTTCTTCAAGCCCGAGGAGGCGTACGCCACCGCGGCCGAGGGATTTTTCGAGCTCATGAAGAGCTTCGGCATGAGTGCCGGAAAGGCGACCGACTGGACCTCGCTCGCGGCCCCGCTCGCCTCGCAGTTCGAGCGCTGGCTGCAGATGTCGCAGGCCGCAGCGCCGTGGTTCCCGGCACGCGGTGCGACGCCCTTCGCCTTCGGCGCGGCGCCTGCCGGTTTCGGATCGCTGCCGATGGGGCCTGCAGTGGCGCAGGGTGGACAGCTGCCACGCAGCTTCGAGCTCCTGGGTCGGCTCGCGCACCTGCAGGGCGAGCTCGCCAGGCACTGGAGCGAGATCGCGACCACCGCGGCGCAGCGCTTCATCGCGCGGCTCGGCAACATGCCGAGCGCACCGGCCACGCCTCAGGAGGCGCTGAAGCTGTATGAGCTGTGGGTGAACTGCGCCGAGGAAGCCTACGGGGCAACGGTGCACAAGGAGGAGTTCGGACGACTGCAGGCGGAGCTCACCAACACCTTCACCGGGCTCGTGGCCGAGCAGCGGCAGCAGGCCGAGACGCTGGTGCGCGGCTTCGGATTGCCAACACGTAACGAGGTCGACGCGCTCCACGCACAGCTCAAGGAGCTGCGCGAGCAGGTGATACAGCTCAGCCGCACCCCGCGGGGCTCACCGGTGCAGGAGCCCCTCTCGCGGCCGGCCGCGCCCGAGCGCGCCACAAACCCGCCGACAGGCAAGAAGCCACCGGCTGCGCCCGCTCGCCCCGGCAAGCGGCGGCCGCCAACCGCGCGGGCAAAGGCGTCCACCCGCGCAAAGGCGCCGCGCAGGCCGCGCCGTTGAAGAGCGCGGGGGGCGAGCCGAGCGCAGCCTTTCCCGAGCTCGCGCTGCAGATCGGTCTGACCTTGAACCGGCTGCGCGCGGCGGCCGCGGTTGAGGTCGGGTGCTCGCGCAAGGAGCCGGTGTGGAGCTGCGGCAAAACGATCCTGTACCGTTACGCGCCGCTCTCGGCCGCACGCCGATCGGCTCCGCTGCTGATCTGCT
The DNA here is from genome assembly GCA_019242385.1 of Gammaproteobacteria bacterium. Classification (GTDB taxonomy): domain Bacteria; phylum Pseudomonadota; class Gammaproteobacteria; order Steroidobacterales; family Steroidobacteraceae; genus 13-2-20CM-66-19. Next base: position 5,412 of record JAFAVO010000220.1, read on the forward strand.
TTGCACTGGTCAATCGCCCCTACGTGCTCGACCTGCAGCCGGACCGCTCGCTCGTGCGGCGGTTGCTCGAGGCCGGGCTCGATGTGTATCTCATCGACTGGGGCAATCCCGAGGATGCCGACCGGCATACCGATCTCCCGCAGTACATCGAGCAACACCTCGCCGGCAGCGTGGCGCACATCCGCGGAGGACATGGCGGCGCGCCGCTCAACCTTCTTGGAGTCTGCCAGGGCGGGGTGCTGAGCCTGTGTTACGCAGCCAGGCATCCGCAGGCGGTTGCAAACCTCATCACCCTCACTACGCCTATCGACTTCCACACGCCCGATAACCTGCTCTCCAAGTGGGTGCGGCAGGTCGACACCGCGCTGCTCGAGCGTTGTGGCAACGTCCCGGGGGAGCTGCTGAATTCACTGTTCCTCGCGCTCATGCCGCTGCGCCTCGCGCAGCAGAAGTACGTGCGCCTGCTCACCAGCCAGCCGGACCAGCGCACCATCGAGGACTTCGTGCGTATGGAGAAATGGATCTTCGACAGTCCCCCGCAGAACGCGGCGGCGCTCGCGCAGTTCGTGCGCTGGTTCTACCAGGAAAATCGCCTGGTACGCGATACGCTCAGCATCGAAGGAGCGCGCGTGAGCTTGCGCGACATCCGCCAACCACTGCTGAACCTGTATGCGCGCGAGGATCACATCGTGCCGCCCTCCGCCTCGCGGGCGCTGGGTGATCACATCGGCAGCGCGGATTACACCGGCCGTGAGGTTGCAACCGGGCACATCGGCATGTACGTGAGCCGTGCGGCCGGAGCCGAGGTCCCCTCCCGCATCATCTCCTGGCTTTCCGAGCGCAGTTGAGGCGCGTGACTGCTGCTCAGTAGCCGTGCTCGAGGTCGACGACCGAGATCATGGGCTCACCGGCACTGTAGCGGCGCAGGTTCTCGACGAGCACGAAGTTACGCTGTTCGGCCGACACCGGAGTATTGGCCGAGACGTGCGGGGTGATGATGACATTCGCCAGGTGCCACAGTGGACTGTCGGCGGGCAGCGGCTCCGGGTCGGTTACATCGAGCCCCGCACCCGCCAGGCGTCCGCTGCTGAGCGCCGCTACCAGATCGGGGGTAACCGTGCTCTTGCCGCGGCCCACGCTGATGAAGTAGGCACCGGGCTTGAGCGTCTCGAAGAATTCGCGGTTGAAAATGCCGGTGGTTTGTGCGGTGAGCGGTGCGCAGTTGACGATGAAGTCGGCGTCGCGGGCGAGCTTCGGCAGCTCATCGGGGAGCCCTACGTAGCTCACGAAATCCGGTCCGCTGCGGCCGCTGGCGCGGGTTGCGGTGACGCGCATGCCGAGTGCATGCGCGCGGCGCGCGACCTCGGTGCCGATCCCGCCGAGGCCGACGACCAGCACGACCTTGCCATCGAGATCCACGAGCTGTGGCGCGCTGCCCCCGCTCACCCACTGTGCCTGCTGTTGCTCCTTCAGGAAAAAGTCGAAATGCCGGCTGAGCGCCAGCATCATGGCGAGCACGTGCTCGGCCATGCTCGGGCCCATGGTGCGCTGCAGGTTGGTGAGCAGCAGGTGATGCTCTTGCACCAGTGGCTGTTGTACACAGCGGTCGACTCCGGCCGCCGGCCACTGGATCCACCGCAGCTGCTTTGCCTGCGCCAACACCTCCGCGGAGCACACGCCGATCGCGGCGTCGGCCGCGGCGATTTCCTTCGGTGTCGCCGCCGAGACCTCGATCAGCTTCACGCCGGGCGCCGCCTGCTGCAGCGCCGAGCGCAGGTCGCGCATTTCCTCGTTGATGAGCACGATGTGCGGTGGCCGCCAGCCCGGTCGCTCGCGCACCGGCTGGGGCGCGACGTGCAGTCCGAGCCGGTCGATGAGCGCGGCAGCCTCAGCGGGACCCGCCGCGGCTGTCGTGGCCGGCACCGCCGCGGACGCCGAAGTGCATAGGAGCGAGGTCAGGACCGCGGCGAGCGCGCTGCGGCATGGCATGGAGGCTCTCCCTTCGGTGGAGGCGCGCAGTCTACGCCATGCCACCGCTCACCGAGATAATTTGCGCAGTGACATAGGAGGCCTCATCCGAGACCAGGAATGCCACCACCGCGGCCACCTCTTCCGGAAGGCCTGCGCGGTTGAGCGGGACCAGCCGTTCGATGGCGGCCGCGTCGAAGAGTGTGGCGCTCATGGGCGTGGCGATGATTCCGGGAGCTACCGCATTCACCGTGATGCCGCGCGTCGCCACCTCCAGCGCCAGAGCCTTGGTGGCGGAGTTGAGCGCGCCCTTGGCGGCCGCGTAATTGACCTGGCCGCGGTTGCCCATGATGGCGGCAACCGAGGATACATTGACGATGCGGCCCCAGCGGGTGCGGATCATCGGCAGGAGCAGCGGCTGCGTGGCGTTGAAGAAGCCGTTCACCGAGACATCGATGACCCGGTGCCACTGCGCCGCACTCATTCCCGGAAGCACGGCATCATCGTGCACCCCGGCGTTGTTGATGAGGATCTGCACCGGGCCCGCCTCGAGGATGCCTTCGAGCGTCGCGCGCGTCGCAGCGCCGTCGGTGACATCGAAGCTGACGAGAGCGGCGCTGCCGCCCTCGTCCTGGATCGAGCGCACCAGGGCTGCAGCCACCTCGGTGCCGCGGTGTGAATGCACGTACACGAAGTGGCCGGCACGCGCGAGTCGGCGGCAGATCATGGCGCCGATGCCGCCACTGCCGCCGGTCACCAGGGCACGCCGGGCTGCGCTCATGAGCGCCCGCCATGGCCGGTGCCGAAGGCGGCATCGAGGACGATGCTGGCGCGGCCGCTCAGCAGCAGCTGCGGCGCACCCCAGACCGAGAATTCATAAAGCACCGTGCGTCCGTCCCCGGTGATGCGCTCGGCAGTGGCGATGAGATCGGCGTCGAGATCGTCGAGCCGCGCCACGTGCAGCGCCACATTGCGCACGCTCGCCAGGTAGCCGACGGAGGCGCCGATACTGCGGCGCACGCTCATCGAGACCGTGCTCGCGAGTGGCGCGCTCGAGGCGATCAGTGCGCCGTGCACCGCCATGGCCTGTGCTGCGTACTCGATGCCGCAGGCGGCGCCCAGCCGCCCGTGCGCGCGCAATGGATTGTCCGAGGCCCGATGGCTCGAGCTGCGGCAGCGGATGCGCATCGCATCCCAGGAGAGCACTTCATCGAGCAGACACATCCGGCCTTTGTGCGGAATGTGCTGCTCGATCCATTCATGATCCAGCGGCATGCGTCACCTCGAGCGCCAGGGGTGCGCCATCGAGATAATCGATGCGCACGGAGCCGGAGACGCCGCGCGCCAGGTGCGCGAGCAGCGGCAGGCTGCGCGCCGCGGGAACGCTCGCGCGCAACTGCTCGAGCGCCGCATCGGACAACCGGTCGGCGGGCCCCTCGGCCCGGTCGACCTGAATTTGTGCGAGCGCACGCCCTGCATCTCGCGGCGCGAGCAGCAGTGCCACCGCGAAGGCCTCCGGAATCGGCCGCACCTGGCGCATGGGCTGCGGATAGCTGACGTCATAAGCGATGAGCAACACCGGGTTGCCCTCTACCGTCACCTGGCACATGGCCTCGAGCAGTCCGGCTCCGAAGCTCGCATCGTACGCGCACAGTGAGTTGGCCGGGGCCGTGGCGCCCGTGGCGATTCCCCAATAGCCCGCCGGCGCGTTGTGTACGGAGTTATGAAAGCGTGTGGGCGAGAGCTGCCGGTCGGCCGAGGCGAGCGCCTCGCAGATCTCGTGACAGTTCTGGCCATCGCCGCCCGAGGAGGCGAACACTGCCGGCAGCCGTGCCGGGTCGATCCCTGCCCGGCCGGTCGCTTCGAGTCCCACCGCGAGGCTGAGC
>JAFAVO010000172.1 GCA_019242385.1 Gammaproteobacteria bacterium
GTTCGGCATCTTCCACGAGGTGACCCCGCTAGTGCAGGGATTGTCCCTCGATGAGGCGTTTCTCGATGTAACCGCCAGCTCCCACATCGAAGGCGGCGCCGTCGAGATCGCTCGCGGCATCAAGCGCCGCATCGCCGCCCGCACCGGGCTCACCGCCTCCGTGGGAGTCGCTGCCAACAAGCTGGTGGCGAAGATCGCCTCGGATCTCATGAAGCCCGACGGGCTGACCGTGGTCGAGCCGGAGCGCGTGCACGCCGTGCTCGATCCGCTGCCGGTACGCCGCCTGCCGGGGCTCGGACGCAAGACCGGCGCACGGGTGGAGGCGGCCGGCATCCGCACCCTCGGTGAGCTGCGCAGCGCCCCGGATGCCGTCCTGTGGCCGCTCTTCGGGCGCTACACGGCGCTGATCCGCGAGCGCGCCAGCGGCATCGACGAGCGTCCGGTGGTGCCCGAGGTCGAGGAGAAATCCCTCTCCGCCGAGGAGACCTTCGAGCGCGATCTCGGCGATCCCCGTGCCCTGCAGCGCCAGCTGGCGGGCCTCGCCGATCTGGCGGCGAGCCGGCTGCGAGCTCGTGGCCTGCAGACGGCGTGCATCGGCGTGAAGATCCGCCGGGCGGACTTTGTCACCTTCACGCGACAGCGCGCGGTCGCCCCGCCGACCTCGGAGGCGCGGACGGTCGGCAGCGTCGCCGCCGAGCTCCTGACCCGCTGGCTCGCCGCGAACCGCGGTGCGAAACTTCGCCTGCTGGGGGTGGTCCTCACAGAGCTGACTCCCGCCTCGCAGCTGGGGCTGTTCGAGGAGACGCGCCGGGCCGGCCGGCTCGATGCGGCCCTGGATCAGGCGCGGGCGCGCTTCGGCAGCCGGGCACTGCGTCGCGGCAACACGATCGAGTAGCATCTTTTCATGTACCTGTCGTTCTTCGGGCTCAACGAGAAGCCGTTCGCGATCACGCCCGACCCGCGTTACCTCTACCTGAGTGAGCGGCACGCGGAGGCGCTGGCGCACCTGCTCTACGGCATCAACGAGGCCGGCGGCTTCGTGCAGCTCACGGGCGAGGTCGGTACCGGCAAGACGACCATCGTCCGCTCGCTCCTGGCGCAGACGCCGAAGAACGCCGAGATCGCGCTCATCCTGAATCCGAAGATGACCGCGCCGGAGTTCCTGCTCACCATCTGCGAGGAGCTCGGTATCGGTGTCCCGGACTCCGCGCTCGGCAGCCTCAAGGATCTGGTGGATATCCTCAGCGAGTACCTGCTGCGCGCCCACGCCGCGGGGCACCGGGTGGTGCTGGTGGTGGATGAGGCGCAGAACCTGTCGCCCGAGGTGCTCGAGCAGGTGCGCCTGCTCACCAACCTCGAGACCAACACGCAGAAGCTTCTGCAGATCATCCTCATCGGCCAGCCGGAGCTGCGTGAGCTGCTCGCGCGCGTGGAGCTGCGGCAGCTCGCGCAGCGCATCACCGGTCGCTATCACCTCAATCCACTATCGCACGATGAGACCGCCGCCTATGTGCGCCACCGGCTGCGCGTCGCGGGGGCCACCACCGATGTGTTCGCGCCGCAGGCGTTGAATGCAGTGTTCAGGCTGTCCCAGGGCGTGCCGCGCGTGATCAACGTGATCTGCGACCGCGCGCTGCTCGGCGCGTACTCACTCGACCGGCATCGGGTGACCGCTTCGCTGGTGCGCAGTGCCGCGGCGGAAGTGTTCGGACGCAGGTTCACACCGGACTGGGTGCCCTGGGCAGTGACTGCAGGCATCGCGCTGCTGCTGAGCGCGGTCACCTTCGCCGCCTGGAAGGCGCAGCCGTGGCATGCGCGCACCGTGGCCGTGGCGAGCATCGCCGACTCGACCCACGAGGGCGGCGCGGCGCTGCCGGTGGCCCTCGCGGCTTCAGCGCCTGCCGAACCGAAGGCGGCGCCGCTCGCGCAACTGCTCGGGCAGCATCTCGCGGAGACCGACACCGACAGCGCCTTCGGCAAGCTCTTCGGCCTCTGGGGTGCGAAGTACCAGCCGAGCAGCACGGACCCGTGCACGCAGGCCGCGAGCCTCGGTCTCGCCTGTATCGCCGAGCGCGGCTCGTTCGGCCAGCTGCGGCTGTACAACCATCCGGCTATCCTGCTGCTGCACGATGGCAGCGGCGGCACGCACCAGGTCGTGCTGAGCGCGCTCGATGACGAGCTGGCGCACCTGGAGGTCGGGGGTGGTCAGGCGGTGAGCCTCGGAGAGTTATCGCGCTACTGGCTGGGCGACTTCGTGATGCTGTGGCGTCCGGCGAGCTCGCCCGTGAAGGCGCTCTCGAGCGGCATGCGCGGCGATCAGGTGCGCTGGCTCCGGCAGAGCCTGCAGCGGGTACGTGGCGTGCACAGCGACGCACCGGTAAGTGATGTCTTCGATGCCGAGCTCGCCGACCAGGTGCGGGAGTTCCAGCGGTTGCATCAGCTCGCCGTCGACGGTATCGCCGGCGTGCAGACGCAGATTGCGCTTGCGAGCGCCATCGCCGGCTCCAACGCGCCGCTACTGTCGGCCGCGGACACTCATCACGGCGGCTGACCGATGTCCTTCATCCTCGATGCACTGAAGAAGTCGGAAAGCGATCGCCAGCGGCAGAGCGGCCCGGCCCTCTTCGAGGTCCGTGTCGCGCCCCCGCGGACGCGCCTGCCGTTGTGGGCGATCGCGATCGCATTGCTCCTCGTGTTCAATCTCGGGGTCGTGCTGTGGATGCTGCTGCGGCACCAGGCGCACGGCAACGCCGCGCCGCCCGCCGTGACGACCGGCGCGCCAGCCGCGGGCGCGGCACTCGCCGGGGCCGCATCGCCGGCCCTGGCTCCTGCAGCTGGCGCGACACCACCTGCCACGACATCCGCAGCCGCGACACCGGCGGCCGCGGTGGCGGTGAGCGCGGCGGCACCCGCTGCTGGTTCGGCGCCACCGCTCGCGAACAACACCTCCGCACAGACTGGGCCCGCAGCTGGTGCTCCCTCGGCGCCGCCCGCTGAGTCAGTGAATCCTGCGGATTACGCGCCCGCGGAGGAGCCGCCCACGACGGGACTCGGCAGCCACGTGCGCAGAGCTACCGCCTCCGGACTCCCGCTCTATCAGGACCTCACCAGCACCCCGGGCACGCAGTTGCCGCAATTGCGGCTCGATCTGCACGTCTTCGCCGGACGTCCCGAGGACCGCTTCATCATGGTGAACATGCACAAGCTGCGCGAAGGCGACACCCTTCCCGAGGGCGTACGCGTCGACAGCATCACGCCCGAAGGCGCGGTGATGACCTACAACGGCACGAAGTTCCTGCTGCCGCGGGACTAACGCAGACCGCGAACAGCGTCACAGGATGACCAGTTTCACAGAAATCCTGCCCCGTTAGCGACAGGCCCCCGGTCTTACGTCATCTTAACTCCGCGGCCGGGCATGACGCCCCGACGGGCGGTTTTTGCGGATTGTGACAGTGGTGGCCCCCAAGATCCCTGCAGGTGACCTCCGGGCGGCAACGCCCCTGGGGGTCGCCGCGCTGCGCCTGGGACTGGCGCCGCAGCCCCTCATTGCCCTTACGCGCGACCGTCAGCTCATCGCGACGCTGAAGCGAGTTACAGACCCCGCGCACGAAGTCCTGCCCGTCGGGTCCGAGGTCGACCTGTCCACCGCACTCATGACCCATCAGGGCGGCGTCGCAGTCATCGACTGCGTGGCGGTCGCCAACCCCATCGAGCAGCTGATCGAGCGCCTGCGCGTGCAGTTCCCCGAGCTCGTGCTCATCGTCGCCGGAGGAGCCGAACACCAGGCAGTGCTCGGCACGCAGATCACCGACGGCTCGGTGCATCGCTTCCTGCACCGGCCGGTGTCCGAGCAGCGGGTACGCCTGTTCGTGGAAGCCGCGTGGCGGCGTCACGCCCAGGGCGCGGCCGCGCCGGAGTCGCTCGCCGCCGCCCACCCGCAGCGGCGCGGCAGTGCCGTGCGCTGGGTCCTCCTGCTTCTGGCGCTCGCGCTCGCAGCAGCGTTCCTGTGGCGCTCAGTCAACGCACCACAGGAAGCGCCACCCACCGGAAAGGCGCCGCGCGCCGCGCTGCCGAATGATGACCCGGCGCTCGAGAGCCTGCTCACACAGGCGGACGCCGCGCTCGCCGCGGGTGCACTGGCCGGGCCCCCGGGCGCCAACGCGGCCGAGCTCTATCGCCAGGCGCTCAAGCGCAATGCGCGCGATCCGCGCGCGGTCAACGGACTTGCGCAGGTAATCGACCGGCTGCTCGCCTCGGCGGAGAGCGAGCTGCAGCAGCAGCACCTGGATGCCGCGCAGCAGCTCACCGACCGGGCGCGCGCCATCGACCCCAACCACGCGCGCGTCGCCTTCGTGGCAGCGCAGATCGGTGCACAGCGCGAGCGCGCGGTGCTCGGCAAGGCCCAGCGGGCGGCGGCCGCAGGAGATGTCGCCGGAGCGCTGGCGACGCTCGAGGACGCCGCGCGCGGCGAGCATCGCTCGACCCTGGTCGAGGAGGCGCGCCAACAGCTCGTGCAGAAGCAGCTCGATACGCGCATTGCCGATTACCTCAGCCGTGGACGCGATGCGCTCGCGCGTGGCGCGCTGATCTCCCCGGTGGAGGACAACGCGCGCTTCTACATCGAGTCGGCGCGCGCGCTGGCACCTGCCGATGCGGGCGTGCGGCAGGCCACGCAGGATCTCCTCGCGCGCCTGCAGGCCGAGGCGCGCGCGGCGCTGACTGCGAAGAATGCGGAGCAGGCCGACATCTGGATCGCGGCTGCCGCCGATGCCGGCGCGGACGCAACGCAGCTCGCGGCGCTGCGCGCGGAGTCACAACAGCTGCGCAGCAGCGTGCGTACCGAGGAGCTCGCGCAGCTTTCCGCGCTTTTCGGCGCGCGCCTCGAGCACGGCGCGCTGCTCGAGCCCGCCACCGACAGCGCGCGCTTCTATCTGGCACAGCTCGCGCAGCAGGCGCCCGATGACCCGTTGACGCGCCGTGCGCGCAGCGCCTACGGCGCGCGGCTGCTCGATGAGGCACGCGTGGCATTGAGCGCCCAGGATTTCCCGGCGACCCAGCGCTGGCTGGGCGAGGCGCGCAACGCCGGTGTCGAGGCCACCTCGCTCGCCCTGATCGAGTCGGCGCTGAGCGCGGCGCAGAAGGCTGTGCAGCAGCAGGAAAGCTATGTCAATGCGGCCTCACTCACCCGTACGCGCTACGT
>JAFAVO010000189.1 GCA_019242385.1 Gammaproteobacteria bacterium
GCGCAAGCATCCGCGCTGGATCGATCGCGACACCTGAGCTGCCTGCAGACATTCATCCAGCGTAGACCGTGAGGATGGCGCCGCCCGCCCGGGCGGCGCCCCTGCCGGGCTCGTGCTGCGGCTCGCCGCGCCACCTTGGTAAACTCCTCGAGGGGCGGCGGGGAGGCACGCACGATGAACGAAGAAGTGGCGACCATCAGCCACGCGAAGGATACGGTCATCGAGCTGGCGATCCGTTTCGGTCCGCGGCTCTTCACCGCAGTCATCATCCTCATCGCCGGCCTGTTCGTGAGCGGCTGGGTGAGCCGCTGGTTCGGGCAGTTCCTCGCCCGCCGCGAGCTCGAGCCTCCGCTCCAGTTGCTGATCAGCCGGATCGTATGGGCACTCTGCGTGCTGCTCTTCGCGCTCCTCGCGCTGCAGAATCTCGGCGTCGAGCTGTTGCCGCTCATCGCCGGGCTCGGCGTCGCCGGTGCCGGAGTCGCGCTCGCCACTCAGGGCGTGCTCAGCAACATGGTGGCCGGGCTCTCGATCATCCTCTCCAAGCCCTTTCGCGTCGGCGAGTACATCGCCATCGCCGGGGTAGAAGGGGTGGTGGAGTCGATCACGCTCTTCAACACGACGCTCGGCCACATCGATCTCTCGCGCGTGGTCGTCCCGAACCGCAAGGTGGTGGGTGAGATCCTCCACAACTACGGGCGCATCCGCCAGGTGGAGGTCAGCATCGGCGTGGCCTACGACAGCGATATGGCGCAGGTGCTGCAGCTGATCCGTGCGGCGCTCGAGGCCAATCCACGTGTGCTGCGCGATCCGCAGGCGATCGTGCAGCCGATGCAGTTCGGCGCCTCCGCGGTGACCATCGCGGTGCGGCCCTGGGTCGCGGTGCAGGACCAGGTCGCCGCGAGCGGTGAGATCCACGCCGCGGTGCTCGCGGCGCTGCGTGCTCAGGGAGTCGTGATTCCGCCGCCGCAGCGCGAGGTGCGGCTCCTCGGCCCACCGGCTTGAGCGGCGCACCCGCCATGCCGTGCCCCCGCGGCTCCACGCCGCACCTGCCGCGGGTCCCGAGCTGCCTCATCCGGCCGCTGGCGGCGAGCCTCGCAGCGCTCGGCGTGCTCGCGGGTCTCGCGGCCTGCACGCTGATTTCCATCAAGAGCCCCGAGAAGCCCTTGTCCACGCGCGACATGGACGCGCGCATCCTCACGCGCGAGGCGACCACGCACTTTCTCGAGGCGAGCGCACGCACCACCGACAACATCCTCTCGAGTGAGACCGATCCGGTGGTCCTCGAGCACACGCTGCGCTTCGAGCTCGGCGCCATCGAGACCTGCCGCGAGGCGGAGACGCAGATCGCACCGCTCATCGGCCTGCTCGACACCTGGGCACTCGCACTGCAGCTGCAGGCCTTCACCCGCGAAGGCGGCCCCGGCGGCAAGCTCTTCGGCACGCACCAGGCGGCGATACGGCAGCTCACCGGCAGTTATGCCGATGAGGCTCAGCGCCTCGCGCATCAGCTGCTCACCTCCCGCGAGCTCAGCGACTACCAGAGCTTCGTCACCGACTACGTGCGCGATCATCCGCTGCAGGACCTGCGCTTCTACCGGCCCTCGGTGCCCAGTGAATGGAGCCGCCAGCGAGGCACCGAGACGAGCCTGCTCGATCAGGTCGGCACCATCCCGCAGGCGCTGGCCGATACCGCTCAACGGCTGCAGATCTATGGCGACACCGTGCCGCAGCAGACGGTGCGCCGCACGCAGCTGGCGATGCGCGAATCGGGCTACACCCCGAGCGATGTGCGCGCAGCCCTCGCGCGGCTCGATGACCGGCTCGAGCGCCTGACCGCGGTCGCCGAGGGGTCGCCCGAGCTCCTGCGCGACGCTGAAGCCGAGCTGCGCAGGAGCCTGCAGGAGCTCATCGACCGGCTCGACTCCTCGATGCGCACCACCGCGGGGGCAGTGCACAGTGAGCGCGAGGCGCTGTTCGCCGATATCCAGCAAGAGCGCGTGGCGCTGCTCGCTGCGCTCGACGTGCAGCGCAAGGAGCTGACCGCCGATGCCGGGCGCATCGGCGATCAGCTGGTGAGGACTTCCGGCACCGAGGTGCGGCATCTGACTCGCGAGGTGTTGCTGCTCGTCATCCTGCTCTCGCTGGTGCTGTTAGGCCTGCCGTTTGTGGCCGGCTACTTCGTGGGACGCGCGCGCTCGCGGCTGCGGGCGAGCTGATTTCGCTGCGGCGACTTCGCTTTGCGGGGGCTTCGGCCTCAGCCGGCTGCCGCCAGGATCTGCCGCGCGGCACGTTGCCCGCTCTGGAGCGCGCCGGCGACGGTGCCGCCTTCCTCTTCATCCGTGGCTTCGCCCGCAAAGAACAAGGTGTCCTCGAGCGGCTCTGCGAGTGCCGCGCGCGCCGTCTGTGCTCCGACGGTGACGTAGCTGTAGGCGCCGCGGGAGTAAGGGTCCTGCTGCCAGTCGTGGTAGTACCAGGCTCGCAGCTCCCCGTGGAGATCGACGCTGTGGCCGAAGAGCTGCCCGAGGCTCGCGAGCGCCTTG
>JAFAVO010000027.1 GCA_019242385.1 Gammaproteobacteria bacterium
CGGCGTAGCGCTCGGAGCCCGGCTCCACCGTGACGAAGTCGATGCGCGGCGGCGGGATACGCAGCGCCTCGCGGTGCAGCGCATATTTCTCGATGTCCTGCTCGCTCACCCCGAGCGCGGCGAGCTCCGCGGTGCTGGCGCGTGCCGCCTTCTCACCTGCGGCGATCACGCGTGCGACGCTGCCGAAGTCGAAAGTCGACGCATCGCCGAGGACCGGGCGGATGAGCACGTCCCTCGGCCCGAGGGTGGCGAGCTGCGCCTGTGAGTTGCGATTGATGAGGATGGCCAGCATCTGGTTGGAGATGACCGGAGCGCTGGTGAGCTGTTTGCGCGGCAGAAGTGTCGAGCCCACATCGACTACGATCAGCACATCGACGCCCATGCTGCGCGCGATATCGACCGGGACGTTGTCCGCGATGCCGCCATCGACCAGCAGCCTGCCCTCGCGCTCCACCGGGGCGAACACTCCCGGCGCGGACAGGCTCGCGCGCATCGCGCTGGTGAGATCTCCGCTGCCCATGACCACGCTTTCGCCGTTCTCGAGATCGGTGGCGACCGCGCGAAATGGGGTCGGGAGCTCATCGAAGTCGGCGATCCGCGCCACCGGCAGTGTCAGTCGCCGCAGAGTCTCGGTGAGCTTCTGCCCCTGGATCAGGCCCTTCGGCACCACGATACGACGGTCGCGCAGCCCGAAGTGGTATTTCACCAGGAAGGTCTCGTCCTCCTCCTTGCGACGCAGGTCGAGATCCTCGCGGGGCGGGCGGTCGCGAAAGGCGTCCTGCCAGTTGATCGAGGTCATGACCTTCTCGATGTCGCGAGCGGAGAGGCCGCTCGCATACAGCCCGCCGACCACCGCGCCCATGCTGGTACCGGCGACGGCGTCGATCGGTATGTGCAGCTGCTCGAGGACCTTGAGCACGCCGATGTGCGCGGTGCCACGTGCGCCACCGCCGGAGAGCACCAGTCCGATGCGCGGACGATGGTGCAGCTCGTTCGGGGCGCCTGGCTCGGCAGTCGCCTGTGCGTTGCTGACAGCGGGCGCTGCGAGCGCGGCTGCGAGGAGTAGACAAAGCGCCCGCAGACGGGACGCGACCGCCCGTGTTGAACTCACGCGGCGAAGAATACCAGCAATGTCCGCGAGATCACGCCCCGGGACTCGCGGCCCGCGGAGCCGATCACAGATAATACGTGCATGAGCGGTTCTAGCCCCAGGCCGTGCGCGCAGCGCCCCCGGCGTTCGCGCAGTAACGGAACGTTTCTGCGCGCGCTATGCGCTGCTGCTGCGGCATGCTTGCTCGCGGCCGCGCCGCTCGCTGCGCTCGCGCAGACGCCAGGCTCGAGCGACTGGGGCTACTATGGCGGGGATGCGCTCGGTCAGCACTTCTCCAGTCTCGATCAGATAAACCGCGGCAACGTCGCGCGCCTCACCCCGGTCTGGACCCATCGCACCGGCGAGCTCGGCCGCGGATTTGCCAGCGCCCGCAAGCTCACCTTCGAGTCCACTCCGGTGCTCGCCTTCGGCCTGCTGTATCTGGAGACGGCCACGAATGTCGTCATCGCGCTCGATCCGGCGAGCGGACGGGAGCGCTGGCGCTTCGATCCGCACATCGACCGCACGCGGCGCTACGCAGAGGCGAGTGCCCGCGGTGTCAGTCTGTGGAGCGCCGCTCAGGCGGCAGGCAGCGGCGCATGCCGCCACCGCCTCTTCACCGGCACTCTCGATGCACGGCTGCTGGCGCTCGATGCCGACAGCGGCCGCCCGTGCAGCGATTTTGGCGCCGGCGGTCAGGTGGATCTCAGCCGCGATGTGCGCCTGCGCGATGCCGGAGATTACCTGGTCACCTCCCCCCCTGCAGTCTTCGGCAAGGTCGTGATCGTGGGCTCGGCGATCGGCGATAACCGCGCCGCGCAGGTCGAGCGCGGCCTCATCCGCGCCTATGACGCTGAAAGCGGTGCGCAGCTTTGGTCCTTCGACCCGCTGCCTGACTCCCCCGCTCATCTTGCCGCGGCAGACTGGAACCTCGACAGCGCGCAGGGCAGCGGCGCGGCCAATGCCTGGGGTGTCATGACCGTCGATCAGGAGCACGGCCTGGTGCTCGTGCCGACCGGGTCGGCGAGCCCGGATTACTATGGCGGGCAACGCGCCGGCTCCAACCGTTTCGCCAACTCCCTGCTGGCGCTCGATGCACGCAGCGGGCGGCTGGTGTGGCATCAGCAGCTGGTTCATCACGACCTGTGGGACTACGACCTCGCTGCGCAACCGGTGCTCGGGGATGTGGAGGTCCAGGGCCTGCCGGTCCCGGCGGTCATCCAGGCCACCAAGAGCGGCATGCTGTACCTGTTCGAGCGCTCGCGCGGCCAGCCGTTGTTTGCAGTCACGGAGCGCCCTGTACCCCAGAGCCAGGTGCCGGGCGAGAAGTCATGGCCGACCCAGCCGTTCTCATCCCTTCCGCCCCTGACACCGCAGGCGCCGGTCGCCTCTCAGGACGCGTGGGGGCTCACCTTCTGGGACCGCCTCAAGTGCCGGCAGCTCATCGCCACGCTGCGCAACGAGGGCATCTTCACCCCGCCCGATCTGCGCGGGACGCTGCTCACCCCCGGTTTTATCGGCGGGGTGAACTGGGGAGGCGTCGCCTTCGATCAGGACCACGGGCGCATCATCGCGGCGGTGAACCTCTTGCCCATGGTGGCGACGCTGCTGCCACGGGCCGAGTTCGAGCGCCAGGCGCGCTCGGGTGACTACCCGCATGCACAGTTCGGAGCGCAGACGGGGACGCCCTTCGGCGTGCGCCGTGAGCCGCTGCTGTCGCCCCTGGGACTCCCATGCACGCCACCGCCCTGGGGCGCGTTGGTGAGCGTCGACCTGCGCCACCAGCGCATCGCCTGGCAAGCGCCGCTTGGCTCCACGGAAGGCTTCACTCCGTGGTTCCTGCCGGTGCGTGAGTTCGGCATGCCCAACATGGGCGGTCCGATCGCGACCGCGGGCGGATTAGTATTCGTCGGAGCGGCGATGGATGGCTATTTGCGGGCCTTCGACATCGAGACCGGCGCCGAGCTGTGGAAGCACAAGCTGCCGGCGGCCGCGCAGGCGACGCCGATGACCTATCGCGCCGGGGCGACCCAGCGGCAGTACCTGGTGATCAGCGCCGGCGGGCACGGACCACTCGGCACCGCGCGCGGTGACTACGTAGTGGCCTTCGCGCTGCCTGCGCGGCTGCAGCAGTGAGTTTGCGGAGAGGACAGGAATGGTATTGCTGATTCTGCTGTACGCCATCCAGGCGGCGCTCATCATCCACGTCATCAAGACCGGCAGGAACCAGCTCTGGATCTGGGTGCTGCTGTTGCTGCCGGCGGGCATCGGCGCGATCGCCTACCTGGCGGTGGAGATCATCCCCGAGCTGCTGCGCAGCCGTGCCGCGCGCCGCACCGCCCGCGGTTTGCGCAGGGCCATGGACCCCGGTGCCGACCTGCGCCGCTACGAAAGCGAAGCACGCATCGCCGGAAACGTCGCCAGCCGGCAGCGTTACGCCGAGGAGCTCGTGCGCCACGGCCGCTTCGATGAGGCGATCACTCAGTACCGCGAAACGCTCAGCGGACTGTACGAGCATGATCCCAATCTCATGCTGGGACTCGCACAGGCGCAGTTCGGCAAGGGCGATGCGGCCGCGGCACGCGCGACCCTCGATGAGCTGATCCGCCTCAACCCAGACTTCCGCTCCCCGATCGGACACCTGCTGTATGCGCGCGCGCTCGAGGCGGAGGGCAACACGGCCAAAGCGCTCGAGGAATATCGCGCGCTCGCCGGCTCCTATCCCGGCGCCGAGGCGGCGGTGCGCTACGCGCAGTTGCTGCAGGCACAGGGCGAGCGCGCCGAGGCGCAGCGGATCGTGCGCGAGCTGCTCGAGCAGGCGCGCATCGCCCCGGGACACTATCGCCGCGCGCAGCGCGACTGGTTGGACGCCGCGCAGCGTCTGCTACGCGCGGAAGGGCGGTAACGGCGCACCGGGAAAGCCGCGCTGGGCCCGGGCCCGGCAGGTCAGGAGCCCCGCAGCAAGGCCGAGCAGGGACAGCGGGTCGAGGCCGCCACCGCCGCCGTGACCGCCGCTGCCACCTGCCGCTCCGCTGCCACTGTTGGGGGGCGGAACGCTGTAGGCGACCGCAGCGAGACAGGCGTTGGTGCCGGCGGCCGCAGGAGCAGTGCTCTGCATGGCGGTCGAGCTCAGCACGACGGTGGCGGTGTCCGCGCGCCCCTGATTGTCGGTCACGGTGAGCTGCAGGGTGTAGGTAGCGGGCGCAGTCGGCGCAACGATGCTCGCGCGTGCGCTGCTCGCATTCTGGATCGGCGGCGGATTGCTGCTGGGCTGCGTCACCGTCCACGCATAGCTCGCTATGCTCGCCTGGCAGGCCGCGGCGCTGCCGCTGGCATCGAGTGTCACCGGATTGCCCGCCTGCACCGCGCCCACCACGGACACCGCCGCGATGGGGCGCAGGGCCTCCGCGACTGCGTCATTGGCATTCGCCATGCCCGCGCCGCAGGTCTGATTGGTGCAATTGCACTCTGCGGTCTGCAGATCGCTCGGGCTTACGGGCACGTGGCAGGTGCCGCCCTGTGCTGTTGGGTTGACAGGAAAGGCCTGCGCACTCTTCTGCAGGCGCCTGACGATCTGATCGGGTGTCAGGTTGCCATTCACCGCCAGCATCAGCCCGGCGATGCCCGCGACGATCGGCGCCGAGAAGCTGGTGCCGACATTGAAGTTGTATTCGTCCGTGTAGGTGTTGGTCGCGGGCACGGTGGTGCCGGTGTTGGTGGTGGTCACGATCGAGAACAGGCAGGGCTGCCCCCCGCCGGTATTGACGCAGTTGCCCGCCGGTGCGCTGAGCGCGATCTCCGGGCCGAGACTGCTGTAGCCGACCTTGGTGCCGATGTGCCGCAGCCCGGCGACCGCGGCTACGCCGGCGCAGTCGGCCGGCGTGTCGACCGGGCCGCCTTCGTTGCCGGCTGCCGCGACCACGAGGACCCCGGCGCCGATCAGGTCATCGACGACCGACTGGTAGCTCTGCGGACAGCAGACATTGACACTCGTCGGCGTGCAGCTGGAATCCGCCGAGCCCAGGCTCATATTGATGATCTGCGCCGGGTAGGGGTTCGCAGGGACCCCGGAGACGGGCAAGCCGGCGGCCCAGTACATCGCCGCTATGATGTCCGAGTCGTAGCCGCCGCATTTGCCGAGGACGCGCACCGGCTCGATCCAGCCCTGCCAGCTCAGACCGGCTACGCCCTGTGAGTTGTCGGTGATGGCGCCGAGGATCCCGGCGACGCGCGTGCCGTGCCAGCTGCTGTTGCCGACGGTGCAACCGGAGAACTGCGAGGTCTTCGCATCGGCAGCGGTCACCCAGTCGCCCGGGTCCGACGCGTCCGCATCGCGCCCACCGCCATCGTTGGCGACGGCGCCATTGGAGATCATGTCGTACCCGGGCAGCAGCCGATTGGCGCTGTTGTTGCGCAGGTCCGGGTGATTGAACAGCACTCCCGTGTCGAGGTCGGCAATCACGACCCCGAGCGAACCGGTCGTTACATCCCAGGCGCCAACGGCATTGAGTGCAGCCGGTTGGCTGTTCTGCAGATACCACTGCTGCGTGAAATCGGAATCATCGGGCGTGCGCAGCGCGTGGCGCCGCTGGTCGATGTCCGCATAGGCGACTTGCGGATCGCCGCGCAGAGCCGCGAGCGTCTGCGTCGTGCTCCGCCCGGCGGGCGCTTCGATCCGCAGCAGGTGCAGGCCCGCGGCGATGTGCCGTGCCTCGGTCGGCGCGAGTCCGTGGCGCGCGGCGAGCGCACTGACGCGTTCCGGTGCCGCCGCGTATCCGGCCGTCCCGTAGGCGCTGCGCAGCCTGACGAGGAAGCGCTGCGCAGCGGGCGCAGACTGCGGTGTGGAGGGGGCCGCAGCGGGCAGCGGTGCTGCGGCCGCCTGCCCCAGTGCCAGCAGCAGTACGACAGCCATGAAGCGCACAGGCGTTCGCGAGCGGTGCATCGCTCCACCATACCGCAAGGTGCCGCCCCAGGCCTGCGCTCAGCGCGCAGAGGGTGACCGGCTTCGCGTTCCGGCAGGAATCTGCTGGGTGATGCAGTGGATGTTTCCGCCGCCGAGCAGAATCTCGCGGGACGGAACGCCCACCACGCGCCGCCCTGGAAAGAGCCGCTTCAGGCGTGCGGCGGCTGCAGCATCGGTGCGGGCGTCGAGCAACGGCATCACGATCCCGCCATTGGCGATGTAGAAGTTCACATAGGTCGCCGCCAGACGCTCGCCGGCAAGGCGCGGCCGGCTGCCTTCTCGCGGAATGATGCCCGCGGCCTCGTGCGCGCGCATACGCAGAGGTCCGGGCATCGGCAGGCGCACCACCCGCACACGCCGGCCCCGGGCATCGCGCGCGTCCTGCAGCCGCTCGAGCGCATCGAGTGACCTGGCGTACTGCGGATCGCGCCGCCGGTCCGTCCAGGTGAGACAGACGACTCCCGGCCGCACGAAGCAGGCGAGATCGTCGATGTGGCCGCCGGTCTCATCGTCCACCACGCCCTTGCCGAGCCAGAGGATCTGCGTGACTCCGAGGTACTCGCGCAGATGCCGCTCGATATCGGCGCGCTCGAAGCGCGGATTGCGGTTCGGGTTGAGCAGACACTCCTCGGTGACGAGCGCGGTACCCTCCCCGTCGACGTGGATGGCGCCGCCTTCGTTCACCATGGGCGCGCGATAGCGCTCGAGGCACTCGGTCTCGAGCACCTTGCGTGCCACCAGGTCGTCCTGGTCCCAGGGAAAGTACAAGCCGCCGTTCAAGCCGCCCCAGGCGTTGAAGTGCCAGTCGACGCCGCGCACCACGCCACGGTCGTTCACGACACAGGTCGGACCGACATCGCGCATCCACGCATCATCGTGCGCCATCTCGAGCACCCGCACCTGCTCAGGCAGCAGCGCACGTGCCGCGGCGTAGTGTGCACTCGAGGCCCCCACCGTCACCGGCTCGAACCGCGCAATCGCCGTGGCGACCTGCGCGAACGCCAGCTGCGCGGGACGTGCCGCCTCGCGCCAGTTGTCGGGGCGCTCCGGCCACAGCATCCAGCAACCGGCATGCGGCTCGAATTCCCCGGGCATGCGAAAGCCGTCCGCGGCGGGCGTGCTCGCGAGGGTGCGGGTCATCGACGCAGACGGCTGTGGCGGAATCCGTAGAACGCGTAGATGGACATGCCGAGGATGGTCCACACGACCAGGCGGATCCAGGTCTCATTGGACAGTGCCAGGGTCATGCCGAGACAGACCAGTGCGCCGAGCGTGCAGGTGACCGGCGCCCACGGCACCCGGAATGGCCGGTAGGCGTCGGGCCGGGTCCTGCGCAGCACCAACACCCCGACGCAGACCACCGCAAAAGCCAGCAGGATGCCGATGGAGATCAGGTCGGCGAGCACATCGAGGGGAAAGACCGCGGCAATCAACGCCGCGCCAATTCCGGTCAACACCGTGGCAACGTGCGGCGTCTTGAAGCGGGGGTGACAGCGGCTGATGAGCGGCGGCAGCAGGCCATCGTCGGCCATCGACAGCAGAATGCGCGGTTGGCCGAGGAGCGAGGTGAGGATGACCGAGGTCATGCCGGCGATCACCCCCACCTTGAGCAACGGCGCGAGCCACGCGAGTTGCGGATGCGCATCGAGCGCCACCGCCACCGGCGCGTCCGAGTCCAGCTTGTGATACGGCAGCATCCCG
>JAFAVO010000056.1 GCA_019242385.1 Gammaproteobacteria bacterium
CTGTTCGAATACGCCGCGGGCAGCCGTGCGCGCGGACTGGAGGTGCTGATCGCCGGCGCCGGGGGCGCGGCACACCTGCCCGGCATGGCCGCCGCCAAGACCATTCTGCCGGTGCTCGGGGTGCCGGTACAGTCGAAATCGCTCGGCGGCCTCGATTCGCTGCTGTCGATCGTGCAGATGCCCGCCGGTGTGCCGGTGGCCACTTTTGCCATCGGCACGGCGGGTGCCGCCAACGCCGCGCTGTGTGCAGCATCCATCCTCGCCAACAAGCATCCCGCAGTCGCGAGCGCGCTCGAGTCATTCCGCGAGCGGCAGACCGCCGGAGTGCTCGGCAACCCCGATCCACGCACGCCCCCGCGCACATGACCGTCGGCATCCTGGGTGGCGGCCAGCTCGGCCGCATGCTCGCATTGGCGGGCTATCCGCTCGGGCTGGACTTCCTGTGTCTCGACCCCTCCGCCGATGCTCCCGCCGGGCAGGTGGCGCCGCTGCTGCGCGGTGCGTTCACGGACCAGCGGCTGCTGGCGCGCCTCGCACGCGAGTGCGAGGTCATCACCTTCGATTGGGAGAACGTCTCGGTGCGCGGGCTTGCCGCGATCGCGCAGCGCCACCGGGTACGCATCTGCCCACCGGTCGCCGCGCTCGCGACCGGGCAGGATCGTGTAGCCGAGAAACGTCTGTTCGAGCGGCTGCACATACCGACCACGCGTTGGCAGGCGGTCGAGTCCTCACGCCAGCTCGCGCGCGCGCTGGCCGGGGTCGGTCTCCCTGGTGTTCTGAAGACCCGGCGCATGGGTTACGACGGCAAAGGCCAGGCTGTCATTCGCACAGCGCAGGACGCAGATCGCGCCTGGGCGCAGCTCGGTCGCGTGCCGCTGCTTTACGAGGAGTACGTGCCCTTCGATTGCGAGGTGTCGATCATCGGTGCGCGCAGCCCGCGCGGTGAGACGGCCGTGTATCCGCTTTGTGGCAATGTGCACGGCGCAGGCATGCTGCGCCTGACGCGGGCTCCGTACGGACCGCCGGCGTGGCAGCGGCGCGCTACGCTTTACCTCAAGCGCGTGCTCACCCACTTTCGCTACAGCGGCATACTGACCATCGAGTTCTTCGTGCGTCGCGGGCGACTGATCGCCAACGAGATGGCGCCGCGCGTACACAACTCCGGTCACTGGACCATCGAGGGCGCGATCACCAGCCAATTCGAGAATCACCTGCGCGCCATCCTGGGACTGCCGCTCGGCGCCACCGACGCGCGCGGCTTCAGCGCCATGGTCAACCTCATCGGAGAGCTGCCGCCGCGCGCGCGGTTGTTGGCGCTTGCCGGAGTGCACCTACACGACTACGGCAAGAGCGCACGGCCGGGGCGCAAGATGGGCCATTGCACGCTGGTCGAGCCGACCGCGGCCGCCCGCGACCGCCGCGCGCGCGCCTTGTTGAATGATTTGAGGGTCGAGGTTCGCATCCCGTAACATCGGCCGCGAGCCAACACCATGTACCTCGAACCCTTCAAACTCAAGGAATTGCCGTTCCGCTTAAGCCCGGACCCGCAATTCCTGTACCTCTCCAAGCAGCACGCCCGCGCCAAGGCGTACATGGAGTCGACCATCTGGTTCACCGACGGGTTCGTGGTGATCACCGGCGAGATCGGCTCGGGCAAGACCACGCTGATCGAGTCCTTCCTCAAGGAGGTCCCGGCCGATGTGGTGGTGGCGCAGATCAACCAGACCCAGGTCTCGGCGATCGACTTCCTGCAGGCGGTGCTGGTGCAGTTCGGCTTCTCCCCCTTCAAGATGCGCAAGGGCGAGCTGATCAGCACACTCAACAACTTCCTCATCGAGCAGTACGCTGCGGGCCGCAAGGTGCTGCTGATCGTCGATGAGGCGCAGAACCTGTCCATGCGGGTGCTGGAAGAGATCCGCATGCTCTCCGGTGTGGAGACCACCAAGGAGAAGGTGCTGCGCATCATTCTCGCCGGGCAGCCCGAGCTCAACAACAAGCTCGATGACCCCGGGCTCGAGCAGCTGGCGCAGCGCGTGCGCCTGCGCTTTCACCTGCAGAACCTCACCGAGGCGGAAACGCAGAGCTATATCCAGCATCGCCTGGATGTGGCCGGCGCCGGTGACCGCGAGCTCTTCGCCGCCGACACCTATCCGGAGATCTTCAGATACACCGGTGGAGTGCCGCGCCTGGTCAACACCCTGTGTGATACCGCGATGATGGCCGCCTACACCGCCGATCGCGGCGTGGTGACGCGTGCCGACATCGCCAGCGCGATCGAGGAGCTGCAGTGGCCGGAGTACACCGGCCGACCGCACCGCTACCGCCCCGAGGAGCGCCCTGCCGAACCGACACCGGCAGCGCGCGCGGCCGCCGCGCACGGCGGCGCGCGGGTGCTCGGGCACCTGCTGGTGGCCGCCGACGGCCGCACCGTCCAGGAGGTGCCGCTGCGCCTCGGCCGGCTGATCATCGGCCGCACCCCCGATAACGACGTGCAGATCGACAGCCGCTTCATCAGCCGCCACCACTGTCAGGTGATCACGACCCTCAACTCGTGCGTCGTCGAGGACCTCAACAGCACCAACGGCATCTATGTCAAATCCAACCGCGTACGCCGCCACTATCTCAA
>JAFAVO010000158.1 GCA_019242385.1 Gammaproteobacteria bacterium
GCCGGCTGCGGATTTCGGCTTGGCTGGCATCGCGGGCTTCCGCGCAGACATTACCTCATGCGCGGAATAAAAAAACCCCGCGCCGTGACGCGGGGTTTTCATTTCCGCTGGACTTGCGAGCGCTGCGGTCAGCGGCGGAACGGACCGCCGCCCTGGCGTGGCCGCTGCGGGCGCTCTTGTGCTTCGTTGACGCGTAGCGGGCGGCCATTCATCTGGAAGCCGTTCAGGGCCTGAATCGCGCTCTGCGCCTCGCCCTGTGGCATGTCGACGAACCCGAAGCCACGCGGCTTGCCGGTCTCGCGGTCGTTGATGAGCTTTACCGATTCCACCTTGCCATGGCGCTCGAACAGGGCCTTCACGTCCTGCTCGGTGGCGTTGAAGGGGAGGTTCCCCACGTAAATCGTCGTCATCCGTCGCTCTCTCTCAATATGCGGACAGCGGCGAGCCGAGGGCCTCGGTCGCATGTACCGCGTGGACAGTCCAACAGGTCAAGGCTTCAAGGCACACGATCGGCAGTGTTTCAGTCAATGCGCAGCGCTTGGGCCGGCGGCCTGCACCTGCGTTCGCGCGCGGATAGAGGGGCGCGGGCGGGCGGAAATGAAGTCAACAAACTCAAACAAAGCGCACTCAATCCACGGCGGATACGAACGCGCGAGCCATGCTACTCCCGGCTTTTCCGCTAAGCAAACCGCTGATATTCGCGGGGGTGGCGCGCCGCTTACATAAGTCAGGCGCCGGCGGGCTCCAGGTAGGCGTACCCGTTCAGCTCGCTTTCGTAGAAGCGCTTGAGGGCCTGGCTCTCGGCCAGAGTCATGCGCCCATCCCGTATGGCGCGCTCGCAGTCGCGCGCCAGCGCCGGATATAGCTCCGCGACGTCGTACTCCATGTACTCGAGCACTTTGTTGGCGGTGTCGCCCTTGACGATCTCCTCGATCCACCACCCCCCCTCATCGTGCAACCGCACGTGCACCACGTGGGTATCGCCGAAGAGGTTGTGGAGGTCGCCGAGCGTCTCCTGGTACGCGCCCACCAGGAAAACCCCCAGGTAGTACTTCTCCTCCGGGCGCAGCTCGTGGAGCTCGAGGGTGCGCTTCACATCGCGCGGCGATACGAAGTGATCGATCTTGCCATCGGAGTCGCAGGTGATGTCGGCCAGCACCGCGGTGCGCGTCGGCCGCTCATCCAGGCGGTGTATCGGCATGATCGGGAACAGCTGGTCGATCGCCCAGCTGTCCGGCAGGGACTGGAAGACCGAGAAGTTGCAGAAATAGGTGTCGGAGAGAATGGCCTCGAGGTCTTCGAGCTCCTCGGGCAGCCGATCGAGCTTGCGGCAGGCGTCACGGATCCGGGCACAGGTCGCCCAGTAGAGCCGCTCGGCGAGCCCGCGGAACTCGAGCGACAGCAGGCCGAGGTTGAACATCTGCAGCACCTGCTCGCGCGCGGTCAGGGCATCGTGGTAGCACTCCACCAGCCGTCGCTCGCTCACCGCGCGGTAGGCCTCGAACAGGTCGTGCACCGGCTGCGGCAGCTCCTCCTCACCGGTGTAGTCCTCGGCACGGTCCCCGGTGACGCGGAACTTGTCGAGCGCGGAGGAGCCGAGCGCATCGAAGATCAGCACACTGTGGTAAGCCGCCACGGCGCGGCCGGACTCGCTGATGATCTTCGGGTGCGGAATGTCGCGCGCGTTGCAGACGCTCGCGATGCGGTAGACCACATCGCTCGCGTACTCATTCAGGGTGTAGTTCATCGAGGAGGCGAAGTTCGTTCCGCTGCCGTCGTAGTCGACGCCGAGTCCGCCACCCACATCGATGTATTGCAGTCCGGCGCCCATCAGCTTGAGCTCCGCGTAGACGTGCGCGAGCTCGTTGATGGCGTCCTTCACCCGGCGAATGTCCTGCAGCTGGCTGCCGGGATGACAGTGCACGAGCTGCAGGCAATCGAGCATGTCACGCGACTTGAGTACGTTGAACAGCTCGAGGATCTCGGTGATGAACAGGCCGAATTTGGACTTCTCGCCCGCCGAGGCGCTCCAGCGTCCCGAGCCCTCGCTGAAGAGCTTCACCCGCACGCCGATGCGCGGGCGCACCTGGTAGGTCTCGGCGTGCTTGAGGATCAGGCCGAGCTCCTCGAAGTTCTCCACGACCGGGATGATGGTGCGGCCAAGCTTGGTGGCGAGCGTCACCGCCTCGATGTAGCTGTCGTCCTTGAAGCCGTTGCAGACGATGAGCCGCTCGGGCGCGTTCTCGGTCATCGCCATCACCGCGAGGAGCTCGGGCTTGGAGCCCACCTCGAGCCCGAAGCCGAACTCCTTGCCGTAACGGTAGACTTCCTCGACCACCAGGCGCTGCTGATTCACCTTGATGGGATAGACCGCCGCGTACTGGTTGCGGTAATCGTTCTCCGCGATGGCCTGGGCAAATGCCTCGTGCAGGCGCCGCAGACGGTGCGCGAGGATGTCCGAGAAGCGCACCACCACCGGCGCCGTCAGGTCGCGCGCCTGGAGGCCTTCCACCACCTCGTACAGGTCGATCTCGTGCTGCGCGGTGGTGTCCGGACGCACCACCACGTGTCCGCTCGCGTTGATGCTGAAGTAGCCCTTGCCCCAGGCGGCCACGTTGTAGAGATCGAGGGAATCCTCTATCCGCCACGGCAGGGCGGGATTGAACTTGCGAGCAGCGTTCAGAGCGCTCTTGGGATCGGCTGCCACGGGGCGCGTTATATCAAAAAAGAGTTTAAAAAAAGAGTGTGTCAGCGCTCGCTTTCGGGCCCGCGTGCCACCGGGTTCGCCGGATCGGTGATCCACTCGCTCCACGAGCCGGCATACAGCCGCGCGCCGGAGAGTCCCGCGGTCTCGAGCGCGAGCAGGTTGTGGCAGGCAGTCACTCCGGAGCCGCACATCACAATCAGCTTGCCTGGCGCCTCACCGCGCAGCGTCTGCTCCCAGCTCCGCCGCAGCTGGGCCGGATCGAGAAAGCGGCCGTGTGAGTCGAGGTTGGCGGCGAAGGGGTGGTTGCGCGCGCCCGGGACGTGGCCCGCGACCGAATCGAGCGTCTCGTTCTCCCCGGCGAAGCGATCGGCGCTGCGCGCATCGACCAGCAGCCGTTCCCCGCTGCGCAGCCGCCCCGAACTGACGAGCTGGCCGACCTCGGTGCCACTGACCACCGCGTGCGCGTGGGGGCTCGCGCGGAACTGCCGCGGCGGACGGGGCTCGCTCTCGCTGGTCACCGCAAGCCCGGCGTGCTGCCAGGCAGCGAACCCGCCATTCAGCACCGCAACCCGGGTATGTCCGACCCAGCGCAGCAGCCACCACAGCCGTGCGGCGAACGCTCCGGTGCCCTGATCGTAGGCGACCACCTGCACGCGCTCATCGATACCGAAGCGCGCCAGGGTGGCTGCGAGCGTCTGCGGCTGCGGTAAGGGATGCCGCCCCGAGCGCGCGCCGCGCGGCCCGGAAAGGTCCTGGTCGAGATGTGCGTACAGCGCGCGCGGGATGTGTCCGGCTGCGTAGGCCTGCGCGCCCCAGTGCGGGCGCGCCAGATCGAAACGGCAATCGATGATCGCCCAGTCCGGATCATCGAGATGTGCGGCGAGCTCCTGTGGCTCGATGAGCGTGGCGAACATGGGGCGCATTTTCGGGGCCTGGGGGTTGTCGTTACAATCGCGAGCACTACCTCGGCGAGGCGACTATGACAATCGAGGTTTTCTGGGGCAGCGGCAGTCCCTACTCCTGGAGGGTGCTGCTGGCGCTCGAATACAAACGCCTCCCGTATACGAGCCATCTGCTGCAGTTCTCCAAACAGGAGCAAAAGTCACAGGAGATGCTCGCACTCAATCCGCGCGGCCGCGTGCCGGTGCTCAGGGACGGCGACTACGTGTGCTTCGAGTCGCTCGCCATTCTCTACTACCTGGACCTCAAGTATCCGCAGGGGCCGCTCTTCGGGCATACGCCGGAGGAAGCCGGCACCATCATGCGCGTCATCTGCGAGTACCAGGCATACATCGAGCCCAACCTTCACCGCATCACCCGCGCGGTGTTCTCCGGTACGGATGATCTCGAGGAGGATTCGATCACCAGCGCGATGCACGTCGTCGCGAGCGAAGCGCGCACCATCGAGGGGCGGCTGTCGAAGTCCGAGTGGATCGTGGGCGCGTCCTGCTCGGCCGTGGACCTGGTGATCTTTCCTGGCATCCAGCTGCTCAAGCGTGCCCTGGAAAGGCCGCGCGCCGCGCAGCTGTCGTCGCGCTTCATGCCGCTCGAGCTGCACTATCCTGCGCTCGGACGCTGGCTCGCACGCGTCGCGGCTCTGCCCGGTTACCAGCGCACCTATCCGCCGCACTGGCGGACGAGCTGACTCGAGCAGGCGACAGGCGGTTGCGCGGGAAATTGAGCCGCGCAGAGCCGATTGATACCCTTCCGGTGTCCCGCCGAGAGTGGCGTCTTACCCAGGCATCATGAGCGAGAAGAACCAGGTCCACGTCGAGTTTCCCGGGCGCATCCTGTTCATCGGCTTCGGCAGCATCGGCCAGGGGGTGCTGCCGCTCGTGATGCGCCACATCGGCATTGCGCCCGAGCGCATCACCATCGTGACCGCCGACGAGCGTGGCCGCGAGGAGGCCGCGAAGTACGGCATCAGGCTGGTGCAGGAAAAGCTGACACGGGAGAACCACCGCCGGATTCTCAATCCGCTGCTCGGGCGGGGCGATTTCCTCATCAACGTCTCGGTCGAGGTGTCGAGCATCGCGCTGATCAAGCTGTGCTGGGAAAAAGGCGCGATGTACCTGGACACCTGCATCGAGCCCTGGCCGGGCGGTTACACCGATCCGACCGTACCGGCGGGCCGGCGCACCAACTACGCGCTGCGCGAGGAAGCCCTGGCGCTGCGCGCCGGCAACGCCCGCGCTCCCACCGCCGTGCTCACGCACGGTGCCAACCCAGGCCTGGTGTCGCACTTCGTCAAGCAGGCGCTGCTCAACATCGCGAACGACACCAACGTGGCGGCCGGCAATCCGGGCTCGCGCGCCGAGTGGGGCGAGCTCGCGCGCCGGCTCGGGGTGAAAGTGATCCACATCGCGGAGCGCGACACGCAGGTGTCGAGCGTGCCGAAACAGCCCGGCGAGTTCGTCAATACCTGGTCCATCGACGGGTTCGTGAGCGAGGGCTCGCAGCCGAGCGAGATGGGCTGGGGCACCCATGAACGCAACTTTCCGCGCGATGGCAAGCGCCACGACTTCGGCTGCATGGCGGCGATTTACCTGATGCAGCCCGGGGCGGGTACGCGCGTGCGCACCTGGACGCCGAAGGCCGGGCACTTTCACGGCTTCTGCATCACTCACGGCGAATCCATCTCCATCGCCGACTACCTGACGGTGCGCGAAGGGGCGCAGGTCGCCTATCGCCCCACGGTGCACTACGCGTACCACCCGTGCGATGCGGCGGTGATGTCGGTGCACGAGCTCGCCGGGCGCAACTACGTCCAGCAGGAGCGCCAGCGCATCCTCATGGACGAGGTCATCTCGGGGATAGACGAGCTCGGCGTGCTGCTCGCGGGCCACAAGAAGAACGCGTACTGGTACGGGTCGCAGCTCTCGATCGGCGAGGCACGCAAGCTGTGCCCGCACAACAACGCGACGAGCCTGCAGGTCACGGTGTCGTGCCTGTCGGGGATGGTGTGGGCGATGGAGAACCCGAACGTCGGC
>JAFAVO010000053.1 GCA_019242385.1 Gammaproteobacteria bacterium
CCGGACGGCCGCTGCGCAGGTGCTGAAACATTGAATCCGGCGGGTGCCGTCTTTTATACAATCGGCAGCATCGATTCGTAAGGAGATGGCGCAAATGCCTGCGGCACCCCAGGTCGCGAAGTCGGGCCGGAAGTTCCACTTCATTTCCGGGCTGCCGCGCGCGGGTACCACGCTCCTGGCTGCCATCCTCAACCAGAACCCGCGCTTCCGCGCCGGCATGACCAGCCCGCTCGCCGACATCATGGGGGTGGTGATGGCGGAGGCGAGCAGCAAGAACGATTTTTCGTTCGACGTCTCCGACGAGCAGCGCGTTGCCATGCTGCGCGGCCTGGTGGAGGCCTTCTACGCAGGACACGCTGATGCCAGCGTGGTGTTCGACACCAGCCGGCTGTGGTGCAGCCGCATGCAGTTGCTCGACACGCTGTTTCCGCAGGCGAAGGTCATCGCGTGCGTTCGCCAGTTGTCATGGGTTCTCGACAGCATGGAACGGCTCGTGCGCAGGCAACCGGTCGGCGTCAGCAAGGTATTCCGGTTCGACACCAATACCACGGTGTACTCGCGCGTCGAGGCGCTCACGGATCCGCGCGGCATGGTGGGATTCTCCTTCCAGGCCACCAAGGATGCTTTCTATGGGCAATACGCCCCCGGTCACCTGCTGCTGCTGACCTACGAAAGCCTGGCCCGCAACCCCTCGGCGGCGATGCGCGCCGTGTACCAGTTCATCGGCGAGCCCTGGTTCGAGCATGACTTCGACCACATCTCCTACCAGGCGGACGAGTTCGACGCCCGGGTCGGTATGCCCGGCCTGCATACGGTGCGTCCGAAGGTGGAGCCGATCGAGCGCACCCCCATCTTGCCCCGTGAAATCTTCAGCCGCTTCGTGAACGAGTCGTTCTGGATGGACCCGAAAAACAACATCAGCCAGGTGCCGGTCGTGTGAGGGCTCGCTCGGCGCGGGTCCTGCCCGCCGCCGGCGCCGCTCAGTTCGCGCGGATCTCGAACCGATCCGGCTCCGACCAGGCGTCCGCCGGATCGGCCTTGGCCGCATCGTACCGAACCATCGACACGGCCAGGCGGTCACTGCTCAAAGTGAGCCGCAGGTAGTGGAAGTTGACCGCGGTCCGCAGGTGTGATTTCTCCCCGAACATGCGCGGCGCCGGCACCGGCTTGGCGCCGCCGCCTCCGCTGACGAGGTAGTTCACCCCGTCTTTCAGGTAACGCTCGTAGTTGTGGACGTGGCTGCCCACGACCAGCACCCGGGCCCGGAGCAATTTGGCGTGACGCGCCAGGTAACGGGCAACTTCCCGCTCATCGCGCGCACGGGGAAACAGTGGATCGCGTACCGGAGGATAGTGCAGCACGATGAGTATGAACTTCACCGCATCGGGGGTCCCCTCGATCTGCGCCTCGAACCAAGCGCGCTGCTCGCTGCCGGATTTGAGCGGCGAATCCGAATCCAGGACCAGCGCGAGCAGGCTCGACCCGATGGCTACCGAGTACCAGCGGTGCGGCCGCAACGGCGGGTCGGCAAAGGTGTTCCACCAGTTCTCGAGGCACTCCTGTGGATCCTCTGGCGGGCACCCCGCGAACTCGTGATTGCCGAGAGCAGGAAAGACCGGGATGTGTGCCGCGGACCAGGCGCTGGTCTCGCTCTGGAACGTACGGTAGTCGGCCGGGTCGTGCCCCTGGTAGACGAGGTCGCCGCCGATGAAAATGGCGGCGGGTGTTTCGCTGCTGATTTTCTCTACCAGCGCGCGCCGCGCCACTGCATTGACGACGCCCTCGCGCTCGGTGAAGCGCGTGTCCCCGTATACGACCAGCACCAGAGGACCTTCCGCAGGGGAAGGAACGCTGAAGCGCGGCGGTTCGGCCGCAGCGGAGCAGGGGACTGCCCCGGTGGCCGCCACCCAGCCGATCGCCGGCAGGGCAAACAGCCTGAGGATCGAGCGCATCCGCAGGCCGCCGGAGTCGCGGTGCTTACGCGCCGTCGCGCTCACGGCGGCCTCGGGGCCCGGCCGGATCACTTGCTCGCTGGCGCCTCCACGACCTTGATCGCCAGTGCCTCGACGTAGGTGACCTGGACGTGATCGCCCTTCTTGATGTTCTGCAGCTGGCTCGGATCCTCCGCCTTGACGTCCATTTCGTTGCCCTGTGGGCCGCGCAGCGTCACCATCTGCTTGGCCGGATCGACCGCGACCACTTCCGCCGTGGCAGTCAGCTTGCGGGCCACAGTGCCGCCCGGTTTCGCGCCGGGCGCCGGCGCCGGGGTGATCGCCCCCTCCTCGACGGGTGCTGACAGCGCACCGCCTCCTTTCTTGATCTCGAGCGCCAGCGCCTGCGTGTACTTCGCGTGCACGGTGTCGCCCACCTTGATCTGGTCGAAATTGCGTACCCTGTCACCCACCTCGATGGTCCGCGTCTTGCCGCTGGCCCCCTGGAGCGTGATGGTGCGCTGCGCCGGATCGATCGCAACGACTTTGGCACTCATCTGTGCGGTTGCTGCTCCGGCGACCTTGCCCGGTGCGCTCCCGACGGCCGCCTGGGTGG
>JAFAVO010000054.1 GCA_019242385.1 Gammaproteobacteria bacterium
CCGGTCAATGGGCGTTTTACGCCGGCGCAGCGCGCGGTTTACCAGATCGTGCTGGACGCCAACCGTGCCGCCATCGCCTGCGTGCGCCCCGGCAACCATTGGAATGCGCCGCACGAGGCGGCGGTGCGGGTAATCACCCATGGCCTCGTGAAGCTCGGCCTGCTCAAGGGCCGCGTGCCTGCGCTCATCCGCAGCGGTGCCTATCGGCGTTTCTTCATGCACCGGACGGGCCATTGGCTCGGCCTCGATGTACACGATGTCGGCGACTACAAAGTCGGGGACGAGTGGCGCGTGCTCGAGCCCGGCATGGTGATGACCATCGAGCCGGGAATCTATCTGCCGGCCGGCGCGCGCGGAGTGCCGCGGCGCTTCCGCAACATCGGGGTGCGCATCGAGGATGACGTGGTGGTCACCAAGCGCGGCGCGGAGGTGCTCACGGCACGTATCCCCAAGGACCCTGACCAGATCGAGGCGCTCATGGCGCGCCGCGCCGCGTGAGTCATGTCTGCAGCGCCTGCCTGTGCCGAGCTCGAGGTCGATGTCGCCATCGTCGGCGGTGGTATGGTCGGTGCGAGCCTCGCCGCCGCGCTCGCCGGCGCGGGGCGGCGGCTGCTGCTCATCGAGAGCATTCCCTTCGGGGACGCCGCGCAGCCGAGCTTCGATGAGCGCACCACCGCGCTCGGTAACACCAGCCGGCGCATCTTCGAAGCGCTCGGGGTGTGGGCCAGCATCGCCCCCGAGGCGGCCGCCATCCGCACCATCCACATCTCGGATGCCGGACGTTTCGGCTTCGCGCGCCTGCGGGCCGCAGAGCACGGGATCGATGCCTTCGGCTACGTCGTCGCCAATCGTTGCATCGGTGCAGCGCTGTGGCGCGGACTGAGTGCAGCGCCGAACCTGACCCTGCAGGTCCCCGCACACATCACCGATCTGGCCATTACGCCCGAGCACGCGCGCTTCACGGTCGTGCAGGAGTCGGGAGCTGCCACCCCGGTGCGCGCGCAGCTGCTGGTCGCCGCCGATGGCGCTCATTCCCAGGTGCGCAGCGCCAGCGGAATCGCCGCGGACGTCATCGACTACCAGCAAGTTGCGGTCGTCACGAACGTCGGCATCGATCGTCCCCACGCCGGTCAGGCCTTCGAGCGCTTCACCGCCGCCGGGCCGCTCGCGGTGTTGCCACGTCACGATGGCGCGATGGCGGTCATATGGGCCTGCCGCCCGGAGCGTGCCCGAGAGCTGCTGGCGCTCGATGAGCGCTCGTACCGCTCGCAGCTGCAGGCGCAGTTCGGCTGGCGTGCAGGGCGATTCGTGCGCGCCGGACAGCGCAGCTCCTATCCGCTGAAGCTCACCCGCGCCAGGGCGGGATCCACGGTGCGCACGCTGTTCATCGGCAACGCGGCCCAGGCGCTGCATCCGGTTGCCGGACAGGGATTCAATCTGGGACTGCGCGATGCGGCCATGCTCGCCGAAGTCATGGCCGCAACGCCCGGCGATGCCGGGGCACCCTCGGTGCTGAGCCGGTTCATCGATTGGCGCGCCCGCGATCGCCGCGGAGTCATCGGCTTCACCGACGGACTCATCCGCTTGTTCGCGGATTCGCGCAGGAGCACCACCCTGTTGCGCAACCTCGGGCTGCTCGCCTTCGATCTCGCGCCTCCGGCCAAGGACGCCCTCGCCCGTGTGAGTGCCGGCTTCGGCGGCCCAACGCCGCGCCTCGCCCGTGGCCTGTCATTGCCTCATGTTTGATGTCATCGTCGTGGGTGGTGGCCCGGTCGGCGCCTGTGTCGGCGCATTGCTCGCCGGTGGCACAGGCAGGGTCGCAGGCCTGTCGGTGGCGCTCCTCGAGCCCC
The DNA here is from genome assembly GCA_019242385.1 of Gammaproteobacteria bacterium. Taxonomy (GTDB): domain Bacteria; phylum Pseudomonadota; class Gammaproteobacteria; order Steroidobacterales; family Steroidobacteraceae; genus 13-2-20CM-66-19. The sequence continues at coordinate 1,851 of JAFAVO010000054.1, forward strand.
GTCCCCCCGGGGTCCTCCCAGGAGATGCACGCCCGGACCTGCGCGTGGTCGCGCTGTCACGCGCCAGCGAACGCCTGCTCAAGCGCGCGGGTGCCTGGGGGCAGATGCCATCGGAGCGCCTCTCTGCGTACGAGCGCATGCGCATCTGGCACGAGAGCATCGCACCCACGGACGCGGGCGTTCTGGTATTCGATGCCGCCGACGTCGGCGAGCCGAACCTGGGTTACATCGCGGAGGGCCGCGCGCTGCAGACCGCGCTGCTGGCGGCGTTCGCCGAGGCCGGAGGCCACATCGAGACGGCGCCCTTCAGTGCGCTCGCGATCGGTGAGAAGGAGGTGCAGGTGAGTACGCCTCAGGGCGCGCTCACGGCTCGGCTGGTGATCGGAGCCGATGGCGCTCAATCGGCGTTGCGCGCCGCCGCAGGCCTCGCCGTCGATATCCGCGCCTACGGACAGACGGCGATCGTCGCCAACGTTGCGACCACGAGGCCGCACGAGTCGACCGCGTGGCAGCGCTTCATGCGCGATGGCACGCTGGCGTTCCTTCCGCTCGCCGACGGCAGCTCCTCGATCGTCTGGTCGGCGGATGACGCCCGTGCCGCGGGCCTCGTCAGTCTGAGCGATACGGCCTTCGCGGCCGAGCTCGACCGCGCCTCCGATCTCGCGCTCGGCACGACGCGGCTGCTGAGCCAACGGCTGTCGTTTCCGCTGATGCGGGTCGCAGCGCAGCGCTACGTCGCCCAGCGCGTCGCCCTGATCGGCGATGCGGCGCACGTCGTCCATCCGCTCGCCGGCCAGGGGGTAAACCTCGGCCTCCTCGATGCGGCGGCGCTCGCGCAGGAGGTCAACGCCGCCGTCGCGGCGCGCGAGGATCCGGGCGCGCTGCGGGTGCTGCGCGCCTACGAGCGCTGGCGCAAGAGTGAGGTCGCCGCCATGGCGATCTCCATCGATACCTTCGACCGGCTGCTGGCCCACGGCGCAGGCCCTCTGGCGCGGCTGATGCAGCGCGGCCTCTCCTGGGTCAACGCCAGTCAGGAGCTGCGACGCTTTTTCATCCGGCGCGCCCTCGGCCTCAGCGGCGAGTTGCCGGAGGCGGCGCGGTAGGTCAGGCCAACGGGATCAGGCCAGCGGGATCAGGTCGATCTTGGCCGCGCAGACGAAGTCATTCTCGGAAAGCCCACCGATCGCGTGGGTGGTAAAGGTCATCCGGCAATAGTTGTAGCCGACCTCGAGATCCGGGTGATGGTCCTCGATGTTGGCAATGTGCGCGAGTGCATTGACGAAGCTCATCGTGCGGTAGAAGTCACGGAACCTGAGCTCGCGCCGGATCGCCTGGCCATCCTCGCTCAGGCGCCACGCTGGCGAGAGCTGCGCGAGCAGGCGCTGCGCCTCTGCGGGGCTGAGCGGCGGAACGCCGCCCTCGCAGGGTTTGCAGTGCCGTTGCGCGAGCTCGCTCATGCATCCACCGCACGGCGCGCGTAGTGGCGCGTCACGTACTGCTCGACGATCTCCTGGAACTCCTCGGCGATGCGCTCACCTTTGAGCGTCACGGTTTTGGCACCGTCCTCGTACACGGGCGCCACGGGGCGCTCGCCGGTGCCGGGCAGGCTGATGCCGACGTTGGCGTGCTTGCTTTCCCCCGGTCCATTCACCACGCACCCCATGACCGCTACGGTCATCTCCTCGACACCCTGGTACTCGCGGCGCCACTGCGGCATGCGCATGCGGATATGCGCCTGGATGCGCGCGGCGAGCTCCTGGAAGAAGGTGCTGGTCGTGCGCCCGCACCCCGGACACGCCACCACCAGTGGCGTGAAAGAGCGCAGGCCCATGGTCTGCAGAATCTCCTGCGCCACGATGACTTCCTGGGTGCGGTCGCCGTTGGGCTCCGGGGTAAGGGAGACGCGAATGGTGTCGCCGATCCCTTCCTGCAGCAGCACCGCCATGCCCGCGGTCGAAGCGACGATGCCTTTAGAGCCCATCCCGGCTTCGGTGAGGCCGAGGTGCAGGGGATAATCGCAGCGGCCGGCGAGATCGCGGTAGATCGCAATGAGGTCCTGCACGCCGCTCACCTTGGCCGAAAGCACGATGCGATCGTGCGGCAAGCCGAGCTCCTCGGCGCGGCGTGCGCTTCCGAGCGCCGAGAGCACCACCGCGCTGCGCATCACCTGCTGTGCGTCCAGGGGCTCGGCGCGCGCGGAATTTTCGTCCATGAGCCGCGTCAGAAGGTCCGAGTCGAGGCTGCCCCAGTTGACACCGATACGCACTGGTTTCTGGTAGCGGCAGGCTGTCTCGATCATCTCGGCGAACTGCGGATCGCGCTTGCTGCCGCGACCCACGTTGCCGGGATTGATGCGGTACTTCGCCAGCGCCGCGGCGCACTCCGGATGCTCACGCAGCAGCTTGTGGCCGTTGAAATGGAAGTCACCGATGAGCGGCACGCTGAGGCCGGCACGCTCGAGCCGCTCGCGGATGGGTGCTACGGCCGCGGCCGCCTCGGCGGTGTTGACCGTGATGCGCACCAGCTCCGAGCCTGCACGGGCGAGTGCCTGCACCTGGCGCGCGGTGGCCTCGATGTCGGCGGTGTCGGTATTGGTCATCGACTGGACGACGATCGGCGCATCGCCGCCGACGCGGACGTGCCCGACCGATACCTGGATGCTGGAACGACGCTTGTGGCTCATGCATGCAACTTAACGAAAGACTGGGTGATTTTAGCCTCGCCGCGCTTGGCCGGCACGGCCGGAAGGCTGCTATCATGCCCGCCGCCCGAATCGGTCTGTCCGGAGAGTGTCCGGCACGAGCCGGAACGCCGAAGGCGCAATTCCGCCCGGAAACGCTCAGGCACAAGAACGGCAGACGGTGGCACGGGGGTGCTGCGGGGCTTCTGGAGAGCGGTGGATTGGTCGACGAATCCGCCCACCGAAGGGGAGCGGCGCAGCGCGCCTGATCTCTCAGGTCACAGGACAGAAGGGCGGCAGGTGTCGGCCGGCATCCGCAGGCCCGCCTGCCGCTCCTTATTATTGGCTTGGAGACTGCGCCGTGGCGCGACGGACCCCACTCTACAAACTGCATCAGGAGCTCGGCGCGCGCCTGGTCGATTTCGCGGGCTGGGACATGCCCGTGCAGTATGGCTCGCAGATCGGCGAGCACCACGCGGTGCGCCGTGCCGCTGGCGTGTTCGATGTGTCGCACATGGCGGTGCTGGATGTCCGCGGTGGCGCGGCGCGCACTTTCCTGCGCCAGCTGCTCGCCAACGATGTCGCCAGACTCAAAGCGCCCGGCAAAGCCCTCTACAGCTGCATGCTGAACCCGCAGGGCGGGGTGCTGGACGATCTCATCGTCTACTTCCTCAACGATTACTGGTTCCGCGTCGTCGTCAATGCCGGCACCCGCGAGCGCGATCTTGCGTGGATACGCGCGCACTCGCAGCCCTTCGGGCTCGAGGTGACCGAACGCACCGACCTCGCGATGCTCGCCATCCAGGGTCCGGAGGCGCGCACCAAGGCCGCACAGCTGTTGAGGCCGGCCGATGCAGCCGCGGCGCTGGCGCTCGATTCCTTCTTCGGCCGCGAGCTCGGCAGCTGGTTCGTGGCGCGCACCGGCTACACGGGCGAGGACGGCTTCGAGATCATGCTGCCGGCAGCCGACGCGGTGCCCGCCTGGCGCAGTCTCAACGCGCTCGGGGTTGCCTCCTGCGGCCTCGGCGCGCGCGACACGCTGCGGCTCGAGGCCGGCATGAACCTCTACGGCAATGACATGGACGAGAGCACCCATCCGTTCGAATCCGCTCTCGGATGGACGGTTGCGCTCAGCTCGCAGGAGCGGGACTTCATCGGGCGGGCTGCGCTCGAGTCCATCGCCAGGGCCGGCTCGGCGCGAGAGCTCATCGGCCTCGTGCTCGAAGAGCGAGGCGTGCTGCGCGCCCACCAGAAGGTGCTCGCCGCCGGCGGCCAGGGCGAAATCACCAGCGGCACCTTCTCCCCGACCCTCGAGCGCTCGATCGCACTGGCACGCGTGCCTGCGGGCACCGCGGGGCGCGTGCAGGTGGAGGTGCGCGGCAAGCTGCTCGGCGCGCGAATCGTGAAGCCGCCGTTCGTGCGCCACGGCCACTCATTGATCTGATTGCGAAGGACACTCCATGAGCAACGTTCCGGCGGATCTGAGCTACACCAAGTCCCACGAGTGGGTGCGCACCCTTGCCGATGGGACGGTCGAGATCGGTATCACCGATCACGCGCAGCAGGCACTCGGTGATCTGGTGTTCGTCGAAGTACCCGAAGCCGGCCGTAGCGTGAAGGCAGACGAGCCGTGCGCGGTGGTCGAATCGGTCAAGGCCGCATCGGATGTCTATGCGCCCATCGCCGGAGAGATCGCGGCAGGCAACCCCAGGCTCGCCGCCGAGCCGGAAGTGGTCAACGCCGAGCCGTACGGCGCAGGCTGGCTGATGCGCCTGAAGCCCTCAGCCGGGGCGCTGGCCGCCGCGGCGCTGCTCTCGGCGGCGGACTATCGCAAGCTCCTCGAGGCAGAGGGCAGCAGCTGATGGCGTTCATTCCCCACACCGAGGCGGACGTGGCGGCGATGCTGGCGGCGATCGGGGCTGCTCGCATCGAGGATCTGTTCGATGAGATCCCGGCGGAGCTGCGGGTGAAGTCACTCGCCGGGGTCCCCGAAGCTTTGAATGAGATGGAGATCGGGCGTCTGATGGGCGAGCGCGCCCGCAGCGATGGCGTCGCGCTCAGTTTCCTCGGTGCCGGCGCCTACGAGCACCACATCCCTGCAGCCGTGTGGGCCATCACCACGCGCGGGGAGTTCTACAGCGCCTACACGCCCTACCAGGCCGAGGCGAGCCAGGGCACGCTGCAGCTGATCTACGAGTTCCAGAGCATGATGGCGCGCCTCACTCTCATGGAGGTGGCGAACGCCTCCATGTACGACGGTGCCTCGGCGACCGCTGAGGCGGCGCTCATGGCGGTGCGCGCCAATCGCAAGTCGAAGTCGGCGCGCATCCTCGTGCCGCTGACCCTCCACCCGCACTACCGGCGCGTCGCGGTGGCCACCGCAGCCAACCAGGGCGTGCGCTTCGAGGAGCTGGCGTACGCTCCGCAGGAGGGCATCACACTGCCCGACGCGCTCGCGCGGTACGAGGCAGAGGACATTACCGCCCTCATCATTCCGCAGCCGAACTTCTTCGGCCGGCTCGAGGATGTGGATGCGCTCACCGACTGGGCACACGCACGCGGCATTCTGGTCATCGCCGTGGTCAATCCCACTGCGCTCGCGCTGCTGAAGCCGCCGGGCGAGTGGGGCTCCCGCGGAGCCGATATTGCGGTCGGTGAGGGACAGCCGCTCGGCGTGCCGCTCTCCTCCGGTGGGCCCTATTTCGGCTTCATGACCACGCGCATGGAGTACGTGCGCCAGATGCCAGGCAGGATCGTCGGCCGCACACTCGATACCGCCGGCAAGGAAGGCTTTACCCTGACGCTGCAGGCGCGCGAGCAGCACATCCGCCGCGCCCGGGCGACCTCCAACATCTGCACGAATCAGGGGCTGCTCATGACCGCGGCCACCATCTACCTCTCGCTGCTGGGACCGCAGGGACTCGCGCGGACCGCCGCGGCATCGCACGCCCGCTCGCGCGAGCTGGTCGCCGCGCTCACGCGCATACCGGGAGTGCGCAGCGCCTTCACCGGTCCACACTTCCATGAGGCGGTGCTGCAGCTCGATCGTCCGGTCGCGCCGGTGCTCGAGGCGCTCGGTGCCCGCGGCATCCTCGGCGGTCTCGACCTCACCGCGTACTACCCCGAGCTCGGCAATGCGTTACTGGTGTGCGCTACCGAGACCAAGAGCAGTGCCGACATCGACCGTTATCGCGCGGCTCTCACCGAGGCGCTGCAGAGTGTGCGCGCCGCCTGAGGATCCAAGCCATGCCGCTGCGTGAAAAAGTGATCTTCGAGCACTCGCGCCCCGGGCGCGGGGCACAGGACCAGTGGCCTCACGAGACATCCGCCGCCGCCCTCAGCGATCTGCCCGCGAAGTTGCGCCGTACGCGGCCACCCGAGCTGCCGGAGGTGGGAGAGCTCCAGACGGTGCGCCACTTCACGCGCCTGTCCCAGCTCAATTTCTCCATCGACACGCACTTCTACCCCCTGGGCTCGTGCACGATGAAGTACAACCCGAAGGCGTGTAATCAGTATGCAATGCTGCCGGAGTTTCTCCTGCGGCATCCGCTGGCACCCGAATCGCACGGTCAGGGCGTGCTCGCCTGCCTCTACGAGCTGCAGGAGATGCTGAAGGCGGTGTCCGGCATGGAGGGCGTTGCCCTCTCACCGATGGCCGGCGCGCACGGCGAGTTCGCCGGTGTGGCCATGATCCGTGCCTATCACCGTGCGCGCGGCGACCTGAAGCGCAACGAGATCATCGTGCCCGAGGCGGCGCACGGTACCAATCCGGCGACCGCGACCATGTGCGGTTGCGTGGTCCGCGAGGTACCGGTCGCAAGCTCGGGCGATGTCGATCTCGCGGCGCTCAAGGATGCGGTGGGGCCGCAGACCGCCGGCATCATGCTCACCAACCCCTCGACGCTCGGTGTCTTCGAGCGGCGCATCGCGGAGGTGGCCCGCATCGTGCATGAAGCGGGTGGACTCCTCTATTACGATGGCGCCAACCTCAACGCGATCCTCGGCATGGTCCGCCCCGGGGACATGGGCTTCGATGTCATCCACATGAATCTGCACAAGACCTTCTCGACGCCGCACGGCGGAGGAGGTCCTGGAGCTGGCGCCGTCGGGGTGAGTGCGCGGCTGCTGCCCTTCCTGCCCATCCCGGTGGTGGCGAAGGAGGGCGAGCGCTACCGCTGGCTCGCGGAAGCGGACCTGCCGCAGTCGATCGGGCGCCTGTCCGCATTCATGGGTAACGTCGGGGTGCTGCTGCGGGCGTACATCTACATGCGCATGCTGGGACGTGATGGCATGCGTCAGGTGGGCGAGTACGCTACGCTCAATGCCAACTACCTGCTCAAGCGCCTGCAGGCTGCCGGCTTCGATGCGGCCTACCCGCAGCGCCGGGCGAGCCACGAGTTCATCGTGACCCTCAAGCGTCAGGCGCGC
>JAFAVO010000046.1 GCA_019242385.1 Gammaproteobacteria bacterium
GGCGGGACGGTCGAGCACTCCATCATCGCGGAGGGTGATGCTTATGGTGTCGCAGAGATCGATGAGCTGAAACACGGTCTGCAGCTCGTGATAACCGTCCGCACGCCGGCCGGTTACGTGCAGGAAGAGATTGAGCTTGGCGGGCGCCGGCCAATGGGTCACCGCGGACGCTGCGCGCGTTGCGGCGGGCGTAGATTCCGGGGCACTCACCGCTGCCAGTCATCGACGAGCAGGCGCACGCGCACGGCATCGCGTTGCAGCGTCATGCGCGTGGGCAGGATCTCACCGCTCGCGGAGGTGTAGCTCTGGTACTCGACATGCCAACCCTCCTGGGTGAGCGCAGCGAGACGCTGTTGCGCCGGGTCGAGTGACTCGCTGGCAGGCTGAGCGGGATTGGGAACGCCCAATACCCAGTAGCGCAGTGAGGAGAGTGGCGGATCAAAGCCCAGGCGCGCCGTGAGCTCCGCGTGCGCCGCAGTGCTCTCGATGCGCTCCCCGCGCGAGGTGATGACCGTGAGATCGTCACCGCTTGCCGTCAGCTGCGCACCACCCACCCCGAGTGGGCCCTCGAGTGTCACCTGCGAGCGCTCACCCTCCTGCGTCCAGCGCAGGCTGGCATTGAAGCCTTCTCCGCCGGCGGCGACCGCGACCCGGCCGCGCAGCGCGAAGTGCTCGAGCGACTGCAGTTGCGGGCGGCGTAGCTCCCAGCTCGCACCCGCGGGCGGGGCAGGCGGCAGCGTGCGGCAGCCGGCCAGCACGGCGAGTAACGCCGCGCCGAGCCGCAGCCGCTCAGTGCGCATCGGGTATGAGCCGCTTGATCGTGGCCTTGAGCGGTTTGGATTCCGGGTCACGCGCCAGGGCCGCAGCCCAGACGCGCCGGGCTTCGGCCTGCTGGCCGCTCACCCACAGGGCTTCACCCCAATGAGCCGCGATCTCGGCATCGTGCCCGAGCGAGTAGGCATGCGCGAGGGTCGCTGCCGCACCCCGCGCATCGCCCTGCCGGAACTGTACCCAGCCGAGGCTATCGAGAGCCGCGGGGTTATCCGGCATGATCGTGAGGGCATGTCGTATGAGGGTCTCGGCGTGCGCGAGCTCGAGGGTGTGATCGGCGAGGGTGTAGCCGAGCGCGTTCTGCAGCGTTGGGTCGTCGGGCCGCTTGTTCAGCATCTGCTCGAGTGCCTCGACCGACTCGTGTACGCGCCCGGATTGCTCGAGGATCACCGCGCGGTCGTACTCGATGGAGGGATGCTGCGGGTGGCGCTCGAGCGCGGCCGAGAGCAGCTCGAGTCCGGCGTCCGCCTCGCCATGATCGGCGAGCAGCCGGGCCTTGGCGAGTGTCAGATCGAGCTCATCCTCGGGATGATCGGCAGCATAGTCATCGAGCAGCGCCAGCGCCTCGGTGCGCGCCCCACGGTCGAGCAACAGCGCCGCCGCGCGCGGCCGCGCCGACATGGCAACCGAGGAGTCATACAGCCGCCGGTAGGCCGCGATGGCGGCGTCCGGGTCCCCATCGCGCGCCGCGATGTCGGCCAGATACAGTTCCGCCGCGTCGTTGCCCTCACCGCTGGTGATGAGCTCGGTGAAGCGCTGACGCGCTTCCTTCATGTCACCGGAGTTGAACGCCAGCAGCGCCAGGCGGCGGTCCACCTCCCCGGGTGGCGCGCCTTCGGCGCGCAGCTGCTCGAGCTGTTGGTGCGCTTCTTCGCTGCGGTCGAGCGAGGCGAGGATCTCGGCGAGCGCAAAACCACCGCGCGTGGCATCGCTCGCCTGCGCCCGGCGTGCGGTCGCCACTGCCTGCGAGGCATCCCCGCGCATGACATAACCCCGCGCCAGCACCCGCAGCGCCGCCAGGTCCCTGGGATCGTATTGCAGGGCGCGTTGCGCATAGCCCTGTGCACGCTGCCCATCGTAGGCGGCGAGCGCGAGCTCGCCGAGCAGGATGTAGGTATCGGCAGAGTTGGCGCTCGGCTCGAGCGCCCCGCTCATGGCCATGAGCACCGCGGGTGCGTCCGATTCCTCGAGCAGCAGCGCGGTCAACTCACCCATGCTCTTGGTCACGCTCTGCGGCGTGCGCGCATGGCTCGCTGCCCCGGGTACCGGTGATGACTGTCCAGTGCCCGGCGGGGGTGGCGGCGTGGCGTGCAGCTGCTGCTCCTCGGCCCGCCAGAAATCGTTGATGGCGGCACGCGCGTCCGCGGTGCGGTAGAGCTTCAGGGCGATGGCGGCATAGAGCGCATTGCCTTCGCGATCATTCGGCGCGAGCGCCCGCCAGCGCGTCGCCGCAGACCAGGCTGCCGGCAGATGCTCGCACGCCATGGCGACCTGGGTCGCGCGCCGCGCGAGCTGTGCATCGCCGAGGGCGGCCGCCTTGGCGTAATTCTCCGAGGCGCCGCGGCAGTCGCCGCGTTTGAGGTCGGCTTCGGCGATCACTGTAAGCGCGGTGGGATCGCCGTGCGCGTGGGACGCGGCGGGCTTGGGCTGCGGTCCGCCGGCGCAGCCCGCGAGCAGCCCGGCGCACAGCGCCAGCACGGCGCACAAGTGGCTCGAAATACGGCAAATCCTCTCCATCGGCGACACCTTAACACTATAGAGGCTCGGCAAGCCCGGTGCATTGAGCAGCTTGTCACAAAGCACAAACATCCCCGAGAATGCCGCGCCCGCGGTTGACGACGGCAGGGCGCTCGGGCCGCTGCAGAGCGCGGGCTACGGCGCCGCCCTCGTTCGCAACCCATGAAGGACTCCATCCGCCAGCGCCTGCAGAAACTCGCCGATCGCTTCGAAGAGGTCGGGAGGCTGCTCTCGAGCGAAGAGATCCCGGGCGGATCGCGTCAGTTCCGCGAGCTGTCGGTCGAGTACTCGCGGCTGCAGCCACTCGCCGCCCATCTGCAGCGCTACCACGGGCTCGAGCGCGATCTTGGGGCCGCACAGGATCTGCAGCAGGATGCCGATGCCGGCATGCGCGCGCTCGGCAGCGAGGAGCTCGTGCGGCTGCAGGGGGAGCTCGTCGCCGAGGAGCTCGAGCTGCGCGGGCTGCTGCTGCCGAAGGACCCGCGCGATGAGCGCAGCATCTTCCTCGAGGTGCGCGCCGGGACCGGTGGCGATGAGGCCGCGATCTTCGCCGGTGATCTCTACCGGATGTACGCGCGTTATGCCGAAGCCAAAGGCTTCAGCACCGAGGTGCTGAGCGAGAGTCCCGGCGAGCACGGCGGCTACCGTGAGATCATCAGTCGCATCGCCGGCAAGGGCGCGTTCTCGCGCCTGAAATTCGAGTCCGGCACGCATCGCGTGCAGCGCGTCCCGGCGACCGAGGCGCAGGGGCGCATTCATACCTCGGCCTGCACCATCGCCATCCTGCCCGAGCTCGAGGAGGTCGATGAGGTCGAGATCAATCCGGCCGACCTGCGCATCGACACCTATCGCTCCTCCGGCGCCGGCGGCCAGCACGTCAACAAGACCGATTCCGCGGTGCGCATCACGCATCTGCCCACGGGCATCGTGGTGGAATGTCAGGATGAGCGTTCCCAGCACAAGAACCGCTCACGTGCCATGGCGCTGCTGCGCGCGCGGCTGCTGGCTGCCGAGCAGGAAAAACAACAGAGCGCGCAGGCGCAGACGCGGCGCCTGCAGGTCGGCAGCGGCGATCGTTCCGAGCGCATCCGCACCTACAACTTTCCCCAGGGCCGCGTGACCGACCATCGCATCAACCTCACCCTGTACCGTCTGCAGCAGATCATGGACGGCGACCTCGATGAGCTGATCGATGCCCTGCAGCAGGAGTATCAGGCGGAGCTGCTGGCGGAGGAGACGTGAGCACCTCGCTCCCGGAGCTGAGCGTCGACAGTGTCACCGGCATCGAGGTGTCGTTGCCGCTGGCCGGCCCCGGAGCGCGCTCCTTCGCCTTCATCATCGACTGGCACATCCGCCTGGTGCTGGCGCTCTCCTGGTACCTGGTGGCGACGCTGATCTACAACCGCGGATTCTCGCTGCGGCCGCCGGCGGGCTACGGCGAGTCCTGGTTCGCGCTGGTGCTCGTGCCGACGCTCGCGATCTACTTCCTCTATCACCCGGTGCTGGAGACGCTGCTGCGCGGGCATACGCCCGGTAAACGCAGCGTTGGCATCCGTGTGGTGACCCGTAGCGGCGCTGCGCCCGGGGTTGGCGCGCTGCTGGTGCGCAACGTCTTCCGCCTCATCGACAGTTTCCCGCTCGCCTACGGTGTCGGACTGACTCTCATGGTGCTCACCCGCGAGAGTCTGCGCTGCGGCGACATGGCGGCGGGCACCCTGCTCGTGTACCAGCGCGGCGCGAGCGATGCCGAGCTGCTGCAGAATGCGGCGCAGCGGGTCGGCAAGCTCGATCCGCTCGGCGCGGAGATCGCCGCGGACCTGTTGCAGCGCTGGTCGGACCTGGTTCCCGAGGCGCGCATCAGCCTCGCGCGGCAACTGCTGACGCGTTACCTCGGTGCCGAAGCCGACCTCAGCGAGGGCGATGAGCTGCAGTGGCGCTCGCGTATCGAGCGCCTGGCGCCTCCGCGGTGAGCGCGCAGGCTGACGGCGCCCGCGCGCGGGCCCTGACCGCCGCGCTGCTCGCGCGTGCGCCCGAGTGGCAGCAGGCGCAATTGCGCGCGCTGCGCTTCGCCCGCGGCCGCAGTGATGATGTCGCCGACGCCGTGCGTCTCGCCGACGACTACCGGTTGCTCGCGCACGATCTGGCGCGGGCGCGCGCGCTGCTGCCGGCGAGCCGCACCCGCGCCTACCTCGAGAATGCCTACGCGCACGCGCACGCCACCTTGCACCACGGCGCCTGGCGCGCCGCCAGCACGCTGCGCCGCCTGTTCGTCACGGACATCCCGGCCGCAGTTCGCTGGCTTGCGCCCTACCTGCTGTGGAGCACGCTCATCTTCGTGTTGGCGGCCTGCGCCGGCTACGCGCTGGTGCATCGCTACCCGGAGCTGATCGCGCTGTTCGCCTCTCCCGACACCATCGCGACGGTCGAGCGCGGCCAGCTGTGGACCCAGGGACTGCTGAACGTCGTGCCCTCCTCCATCCTCTCGGTGCAGATCCTCACCAACAACATCGTGGTGAGCCTGTTCGCGTACTGCCTCGGATTTCTCTTCGGGCTGGGGACACTGTACATCCTCGGACTCAATGGGCTGATGCTCGGTGCCATCTTCGCGTTCGTCGGCGCACACGGCCTCGCCGGCGCGCTGTTGCGCTTCATCATCGCGCACGGCTGCGTCGAGCTGTCCGTCATGTGCCTGTCGGCTGCCGCCGGAGCGGCTATCGGCGAAGCCCTGATCCGGACCGGCGCGGCCGGCCGTCTCGAGTCGTTTCGCGCGGCCGCGCTGCGCACCGGTCCGGTGCTGATCGCCTGCGCGCTGCTGCTGGTAGGCTCGGGACTGATCGAGGGTTTCATCTCCCCCGATCCGCGCTTCTCGTTCGCGAGCCGCGTCGTGGTGGGCGTGGGCTACTGGTGCCTGATGGTCGCATTCCTCAGCGGGCGGCTGTTCCGCCGCCGCACGCCCGCCCAGGTGCGCGCCGCACGCTAGATGCGTCGCGAGCGGCGCAGCCCCTCATAGTGCTCGAACAGCGCGCCTTCCAGACGCGCTGCCGAGGCCGTCAGCACCGGTGCGCCGAGGCGCTGCAGCAGCAGACGTTGCCGCGCGGCGCGCTGCTCATGGGCAGCCGCGGCGAGCGCAATCCACGGATCCTGCCACTCGCGTGCCGGGGCGCGTGCCAGGGCCTCGATTTCCCCGCTGTGCACCCCGGCCACCAGTACCAGATGCGGCGGTGACAGCAGGCGCACGGCGCGGGCGAGCGCAGCGGCGATGTTGGCATCGTCCAGATCGGTGAGCAGGATGATGAGCGCACGTTGCCGCAGGAGCTTGCGCGCCGTGATCGCGGCGGCGATGGGATCGGACTCCGCTGCCTGCACCGCGAGTCCACTCAGTACGCGGCGCAGGCGCATCACGGCCGGCAAGCCCCGCGCCGGCGCGCAGCTGCCGAGTACCCGCTCCGCGTACACCATGAGCCCCACACGGTCATCGTTGTGGGTCACGATCTCGGCGAGGCGCGCCGCGGCGTTGCTGTAGAGGCCGAGGCGATCGAGCGCACCGGCACGCACCCGGCTCAGGCGGCCGGCATCGATGAGGATGCAGACATCGAGGTGCTGGTCCTCGCTGTACTCGCGGCTGATGAGCTCGCCGCTGCGCGCCGTCGCCTTCCAGTCGATCCGCGCGAGCGGATCGCCGCGCGCGTACGCGCGCAGCTGGTAGAGCTCCTGACCCGCGCCGGCCGAGCGGCGCGCACGCGAACCGGCGGCGAGGCCGCGAATGCGGGCACTGCCGCGCAGCGTATCCGGTGCCACCAGGCACTGCGCCTGCGGTGTCAGGGCAACATCCCACCAGGCGAGTGCCAGTGGACCACGCAGCCGGGCCGGCAGCTGCGGCCAGGGCTGCGGGCCGAGCCGCACCGGAAGGAGCGGCAGTACATCCTCGGTGGCGGCGCGCGGCGGCAGCAGGAGCTGCCGCACCTCCTCCGGCGCCTCGAAGCCGGCCGGGGTGGCCGGCGCATACTCGAGCGCGAGCGCACGCGCGGCTCCATTCGAGAACACGAACGCGCCACGCTGTGGCCGGCCGAGGAAGGCCGGGGTCCCCGTCTCGATGCGCGTGCCGGGCTTGAGGCGGCGTACCACCAGCCCCTCCGCTGCCAGACCGAGGAGCAGCAGTGCCGCAGGCAGATGCCAGAGGCGTGCGAGCGAGTGCCCGCTCGACCAGATGCCGGCGATGGCGATCACCGCGGTCAGCACCACCAGCAGGTAGCTGCGCCGTGCCAGGTGCAAGCCGGTCTCCTTCAGCGCGGCACAGGCGTGCTGGTTAACAGGCCGTGCACCAGCTCCGCATCGCGGACACCTTCGAGCGTCGCCTCCGGCGTCAGCACCAGACGGTGCGCGAGCACCCACGGTGCGACCTGCTTGACATCGTCGGGCGTCACGAAATCGCTGGCGCGCAGACCGGCGACGACGCGCGCGGCCTTCTGCAGCGCGAGCAGGCCGCGGGTCGAGAGGCCGAGCGCCAGGCGCGGGTGGCCGCGGGTGGCCGCGGCCAGATCGAGCACGTAGTTGCTGAGGGCCGCGGAGACATGCATGTTCTCCGCCGCCGCGCGCGCTTCGGCGAGTATCGCCCGATCGATGACGGCCACCGACTCGAGTGCCGCGTGCGCGCCGGCGAGCACTCCGCCATAGCGGTCGAGGATCTGAGCTTCGGCCGCGCGCGGCGGATAGCCCACATCGATGCGCAGCATGAAGCGATCCAGCTGCGACTCCGGCAGCGGGAAGGTACCCTCGAACTCCCGCGGGTTCTGCGTGGCGAGCACGATGAAGTCCGCAGGCAGCGGCAGCACGCTGCGCTCGACGCTCACCTGCCGCTCCTCCATGGCTTCCAGCAGCGCCGATTGGGTCTTCGGCCCGGTGCGGTTGATCTCATCCACCAGCACCACATCCGCAAACAGCGGACCGGGACGGAACGAGAATCCGCGCGCCCCCTCATCGAACACGTGCACGCCGATGATGTCGCTCGGCATCAGGTCGGCGGTGCCCTGGATGCGCTTGAATTCCCCGCCGAGCGCGCGCGCCAGGGACTTGGCCAACAGCGTCTTGCCGAGTCCGGGCACACCCTGCACCAGCACGTGTCCGCGCGCGATCAATGCGATCACCAGCGCATCGACCGCGGATTCGATCCCGATGACGACCCGGCCCAGCTCCTGCGTGAGCCGATCGCGGAGGTCGCGGATGGCATTGCTCATTGGGCAATTTGCCTTTCAGTGTGGACGATGAGGTTGTGCAGGCGCACGAGCGGTACGCGCCGATTGCCATGCGCAGCCGCGTGCCATTCGCGCAGCTGACGCGCCTCGCCGTGGCCGAGGCGCGGATGACTCTCGAGCCACTCCCAGAGCGCCGCGGACTCCGAGGGCGCCCGTCCGGTCGCGCTGCCGAGCCGCTCGAGGAACTGATCGAGCAGGCGGCGCGCGGCCGCAGCGGGCCGCAGCACGCGCGCCAGATAAAGGCCGGTGGTGCGCACCAGCTCCGCTTCGCGCGGCGCCGCCGCGCGCACCCGCCGGATCTGCAGTCGCGTGGCACCGAGCACCCAGGTGAGCCAGACCGCGATGATGACCCCGAGGGTCGCGTAAAGCCGCGGGTCGCGATAGAACCGCGCCGGATCGTAGTCGTCACTGAGTCCCTGGTGCTCGTCATCGAACACCACCTTGCCATCGGGACCGACGCTCGCGGCGATCAGGTTGGCGAAGAGCCTGCCGTTGTCGGCCTTGCCGAGCGCTCGATTGCTGAAGAGCGAGCCGAAGCCGCTCACGACGATGGTGCCCTCACCGTGCGGCCGGATCCAGAAAGCATCTTCCGCGCTGCCCGTCTCGTGCCCGAGCGCCAATGCGAACCCATCGCGTGGAATGCCGAGCGTGTAGCGCACCGGCGCGTAGTCGGAGAAGCCGAGCGCACCGGTGACCCCGCTGAAATACGCATGCGCACGGTTGGGGACGAGCGTCGACTCCTCCGGTTGGCTGAGCTCTGCGCCGAGCCGTGCCAGCTGCGCCGCCTCGGCCTTTTGCCCGCCGTTGCGGTCGCCGGCGGCGCGGCTGCCGCGCGCGGCGCTGCCGGCCGCGCTGCGCCGCGGTGCGCGCGCCTGCACGACCGCCTCCCCGCTCGGGGTCAATGTAAGCTCGGTGATCAGCTCCAGATCGCTCGCCATCGCCAGTGGAAACTGTGCCCACCTGGGCCGGTCGCGCAGCGCCGCGAGTACCAGCACGGTGTTGCCCTCTCGCACCCAGCGGTCCAGCGCCACCGCCTCCTCCGGGCGGAAGTTGGTCACCGCCGGCAGGCTGACGATGAGCAGATTGCCGCGCGGGTGAAGCGCGGCATTCGCCGACAGCGCGCCAAAGCGCTGCCGCAGCGAGAAAGTACCGACCCTTTCCTGCTGCAGCCAGCTCTTCAGTCCGAGCAGCCCATCGGGGGCATGCTCGAGGCTCGTCGGCAGCGCGGCACGCCGCGCCGGCAGCGCATCGCCGCGCAGCAGCAGCGTGCCCAGAAGCAGCGCTGCACCAAGTGCGCACGCCAGGGTGGTGAGCCGCTCACGCATGCCTACGCCTGCTGCGCCGGCCCGCCGGACGGAGCGCCCTCGAGCCAGAGGAGCAGCCGGCGGCCACTTTGCAGCGCGCCGGCAAGGCTCGCGCCCGTGACGCCGCCGGCCGCGAAGCGCACGCGCTCACAGACAGCGACCAGCTCGGCGAGCCAGGCGCGCGCGGCCTCGCCCGGAAGGCGCGCCTGCCGCTCGAGCTCGCGCGCGGTCAGCGCACGCGTCGGCGCGAGACGCTGCTGAGCGGCGAGCCGCAGGGCGATCAACTCGAGCAGCAGCCGCGGCTGCTCCTCGGCTGGGGCGCGCTCGATGTCTGCGAGCGCCGCCGAGCGCACGGAGTCTGGCTGCTCGGCGCGCGCGCCGGGGCGATGCGCGGGGCGACGCAGAACTCCGGCAAGCCGCAGCTCGTTGACGATGATGGAGGCGGCGAGCGCCACCACCACCGCAAGCGCCGACCAGCCGATCAGCTCGGTGACGCTCGTCGAGACGTTGAGGCGCGTGAGCCAGCGGCTCAGCCAGGCATCATCCGCCTGCGGATGCGTGGCGATGAGTCCATGCAGCCAGTCCTTCAGGCGCTGCCACCAGCTGCGCCCGGCGCCCTGGTCGATGTGCGTGACGGCGGCGAGCACGCTCGCGAGATGCTCGATGCGCGGTGCCGCACGAGCGGGTGGCGCGCCGGCGCTCTCGCGCGTCAGCTGGGCACGCAGCTCCGACAGTCCCGCCGCCGAGAGCTCGTTGTCCGGCCGTTCCCAGTCGGCAGGCAACCACGGGGCAAATGGGCTTTGCGTGAGCGCCGCGGAGAGATCCGGGCAACGCGCAGCGATGCGCGCATAACCGACATCGATCTCGCTATCGAGGCGCGCCAGGCAATCATCGATCGCCTGCAGTGGATCGTGGGCTGGCGCAGCGGGGGTGAGCGCGGCCGCCAGCAGCAGCGCGAGCAGCGGCCGCCGCACCGTTTCAGGCCGTCGCCGAGATACGTTGCGCGAGGTCGGCGCCCTCTTTGCGTACCTTGAGGTCAGCGAGCACGGCCAGCGCCAACGCGGCATAGAAGGGAGTCGCCACCGCGCCGAGGATGATGCCGATGACCTGCGCGAACGCGGTCACCATGGCCACATCTCCGTGCGCGAACAGGGCCGCCAGCACCGCCGCCACTGCGCCGATGACCGCGTAGAGTGCGATGAGCACCATGAGCGCCACGGTGTAGATGATGCTGAGCCGCCAGAAGCTCCCGGTGGTCAGCCGCCAGCTGCGCGCCAGGCTGCTCAGCGGGCCCTCGCCATCGATGAGCAGGATGGTCTGGGCGCACGATACCGCGACCAGCGCGTAGCAGAGCGCGATGGCCGCAGCGAGGAACAGCAGCCCGCTCAGGGCGCCTGCGGCGATCGCACCTGGCACGAAGCAGGCAGTGAAGCCGATGGCGAGCAGTACCACGAGTCCGATCATGGCCGGCATGCGCCGCAGGGCGAGGGCGAGCTCACCTCCGCCGCTGCCGGTGGTGATGCTGGCACGTTGCCGCAACAGCACCGCCGCATAGAAGAGCAGGGTGAGCAGCACGCCGACGATGTACAGCGTGACGAAGGTTGGATCATGCAGCTGCGCGAGCAGCACCGCGAGACCGCCCGCTCCGCGCGGCATGGTGTGGCCCTTGATGAGCGCGTAGATGCTGGCGAGCTCGCCGGCAATGACACCGCAGGTCGCGAGCAGCAGGCAGGGAAGCAGTGTGACCCGATAGATCCGGAAGCTCAGATCCAGCACCTCCCCGACCGACAGCTGTCGCTGGGGAGGGTACGGCACGCTGCTCATTCAACTATCATAACGCCGCAACGCCTGAGTAGCCTACGGATGACGGTCAGCGCCAATGTCGGCACGGTTCTTGCGAGCGGAGCCCGGCGCCTTTCGGCCGGCGCCGGCCACGCAGGCGGGGCCAATGCCTCCCTGGAGGCCGGACTGCTGCTCGCGCACACGCTGCGCACCACACGTGCACGACTGATGTCGCACGCGGAGCGGGCGGTCGCCCCCGCTGCCGAACGGCGCTACCGCGCGCTCATCGAGCGGCGCGCCCTGGGCGAACCGCTCGCCTACCTCACCGGCATACGCGAGTTCTGGTCGTTGCCGCTGCGGGTGACACCCGCTGTGCTCGTGCCGCGTCCCGAGACGGAGCTGCTGGTCGAGCGGGCGCTGGCACTGCACGCTGCGACGCACGCCCGCGTCGCTGAGCTGGGCACCGGTTCCGGCGCGATCGCGCTCGCCTTGGCGAGCGAGCGTCCTGACTGGCGCGTGACCGCCACCGATATCTCGGCCGAGGCGCTCGCCGTGGCGCGCGGTAACGCCGCGCGCCTGGCGCTCACCCGCATCGATTTCCGCCGCGGCAGCTGGTTCGAGCCACTCGCGGGCGAGCGCTTCGATCTGATCCTGAGCAATCCGCCCTACATCGGCAGCGATGACCCCGCGCTCGCCGATCCGGCACTGGCGCACGAGCCGCGTCTCGCGCTGACACCGGGGGTGGATGCGCTCGAGTGCCTGCGGGCCATCGCCCATGAGGCACCGCGCCATCTCGCGGTGGGTGGCTGGCTGCTGCTCGAGCACGGCGCCGCACAGGCAGCGGCGCTGCGCGCGGAGCTTGTCCTTGCGGGCTTGCGTTCGGTACGCTCGCACCGCGATCTGGCGGGACACGAGCGCATGACGGAAGGACGATTATGATCCGCTTCGAGACCTCGCACGGCACCTTCACGGTGGAGTTGTTTCCCAAGGAGGCTCCGGTCACCGTGGAGAACTTCCTCCGCTACGTCGACGACGGGCACTTCGACGGCACGATCTTCCATCGCATCGTGCCGGGTTTCGTCATCCAGGGTGGCGGGCTGACCGCCGATTTCGCCAACAAGAAGACCCGCGCCCCGATCCGCAACGAGGCGAAGAACGGCCTGAAGAACACCCGCGGCAGCCTGTCGATGGCCCGCACCAGCGATATCAACAGCGCCACCTCGCAGTTCTTCGTCAACCTCGCCGACAACGCCTTCCTCGACCACGGTCCGCGCGACTACGGTTACGCAGTATTCGGCCGCGTCAGCGAGGGCATGGACGTGATCGACCGGATTGCCCGGGTCGGTACCGGAACGCGCAAGGGATACCAGGATGCTCCGCTCGAGGACGTGGTGATCGTCTCCGCGCGGCGCCTGCCGCCGGCTTGAGCGGGTCAAACCGCACGAGGTGACAGCAGCCACGCGCAGCCGGCGCGCCGCGCCGCAACGTGGACGCACGGCCGCTGCGCTGCTCAAGTTCCTGGGCGTGGCGTTGCTCGCCTGGGTGCTGCTCACGGCAACGCCGGTGCTGCTGCTGCGCTGGCTGCGCCCCGTCACCAGCGCCTTCATGTTGGAGGCGCATGTGGCCGCCTGGCGGGCCCACGAGCGCGGCTATCACACCGATTTCCGTTGGGTGAGCCTCGAGCAGATCTCGCCGAATGCCGCCATGGCGGTGATCGCGTCCGAGGATCAGCAATTCCCCTTTCACGCCGGCTTCGATTTCAACTCGATCCGTGAGGCGGTGCGCGCCAACGAGCACGGCAAGCGACTGCGTGGCGCCAGCACCATCTCCCAGCAGGTGGCCAAGAACCTGTTTCTCTGGTCAGGACCCAGCTTCCTGCGCAAGGGCCTGGAGGCTTACTTCACCGTGTTGATCGAGACGCTCTGGCCCAAGGAGCGCATCCTGGAGGTGTACCTGAACATTGCCCAGTTCGGCGATGGCGTCTACGGGGTACAGGCCGCGGCGCAGCGGTTCTGGCACAAGCCTGCGGCGCACCTGAGCACGGTGGAGGCGGCGTCGCTTGCGGCCGTGCTGCCCAATCCGCTGCGCCTGCACGCCGAGCGTCCCTCGAGTTACCTGCTGGCGCGGCGCGAGTGGATCCTGGCGCAGATGCGCGAGCTCGGCGGCCCCGCTTACCTGCACGCGCTCGAGAGCGAGGGTCGGGCCCGGCGCTGAGCCGTTCCCGCCGCTGACCAGGGCGCAGCGCGCGATCAGCAGGCACTCGCCTTTTCGGGCGATGTCACCGGCAATTTTCCTGCGGTACGATCGTGCTCGTGAGCCGGAGAAGGAGTCATGGCTGAACGAGCGCTGGGAGCGGCTGACTGGCGTGGTTATGCGCGCGCGCAGTTTCCGCAGGGATCGTGGAGCGTAGATGGAGATGTGCTGCATGCGGACGCGCAGGGCGAGCGCGTGGATCTCATCTCGCGCGAGTGCTTCGCGAATTTCACCTTGTCATTCGACTGGCGTCTGCCGCGCGGCGGCAGCAGCGCGGTCCTCACACGGGTGCAGGAGGCGGCCGGTCCGGCTGCGCACTCTGGCCCGGCGATGCAGCTGCTCGATGACGAGCATCACCCCGACGGAGCCGATGCCCTCACCTCCTGCGGGGCGCTCCATGCGCTGATGGCACCCTGGCACGACCTGCGCAGCAGCGCCAACTCGTACCACAGCGCGCGCATCGTCATGCAAGGCTCGGCACTCGAGTACTGGATCGATGACACGCAGGTGATCGGCTGCGACCTCGCGAGCGAAGAGCTGCGGGCGCGTATCGCGCGCAGCCGCTTCCGCGAGTTCCCGCAGTTCGCGCGCCTGGCCGCGGGACACATCGTGTTGCAGCACCGCGGCACGGAAGCGTGGTTCCGCCGCATACGCATCGAAGTTACTGCAGCGTAGACCCAAGCCCAGCCGGGCCGCCGCGAAATTGCGGGTCTTAGGGCTCGTAACCGAGATTGGGCGCGAGCCAGCGCTGCGCCTGTGCGAGCGTCCAGCCCTTGCGCTGCGCGTAATCCTCGACCTGGTCGCGATCGATCTTGCCGAGCGCGAAGTAATGCGCCTGTGGGTGCGCGATGTACCAGCCACTCACCGCCGCGGTCGGATACATCGCATAGGAGTCGGTGAGCCGGATGCCGGCATTGTGCTCTACATCGAGCAGCTGCCAGAGCTTCGCTTTCTCGGTGTGATCCGGGCAGGCCGGATAGCCCGGTGCCGGGCGGATGCCACGGTACTCCTCGCGCACCAGCTGCTCGTTGGTGAGCGCTTCGTCGGAGGCGTAACCCCAGAACTCGCGCCGCACCCGCTCGTGGAAGTGCTCCGCGGCGGCCTCGGCCAGACGATCGGCGAGCGCCTTGAGCATGATGGCCGAATAATCATCATGCTGGCGCGCGCAGCGCTCGAGATGCGGCTCGATGCCAAGCCCGGTGGTGACCGCGAAGGCACCGACATAGTCGCGCACTCCGCTCGCGAGCGGTGCCACATAATCGGCCAGGCACTCGTGCGGCTGCCCCTCCGGCTTGCCTTTCTGCTGGCGCAGGAAGTTGAGAGTCGCGAGCGGCTCGCGGCGTGCTTCACTCGCATACACGTGCACGTCATCGCCGAGCGCATTCGCCGGGAACACTCCAAGCACCGCACGCACCGTGAGCCAGCGCTCGGCGATCAGCGTCTTGAGCATGCGGCGGGCATCGGCATAGAGATTGCTCGCGGCGTCGCCGACCACGGGGTCGCTGAGAATGTCGGGAAACTTGCCGGCGAATTCCCAGGCATTGAAGAACGGCATCCAGTCGATGTAGCCGAGGAGTGAGCCGAGCGGGTAATCGTCGAAGCGCTGCACTCCCGGCACGCGCGGCGCGAGCGGCACGTACGTCTCCCAGTCCGGCCGGGCGTGGTTGGCGCGCGCCGCGGCGAGCGCGGCTTCCGGCACCTTCACCTTCTTCGCCGCGTGCTGCTCGCGGCGCCGCTCGTGCTCTGCGCTCACCCGCTCGATGAACTCCGCACGCTGAGCCGACTGCGTCAGGGTCTGGCAGATGCCGACCGCACGCGAGGCGTCTTTGACGTACACCACCGGCGAGCGGTACTGGTGTGCGATCTTCACCGAGGTATGTGCGGGCGAGGTGGTGGCACCGCCGATGAGCAGCGGCAGCTCGAAGCCCTGACGCTGCATCTCGCGCGCCACGTGCACCATTTCATCGAGCGAGGGCGTGATCAACCCGGAGAGGCCGATCAGATCGGCGCGTTCGCGCCGCGCGGTCTCCAGGATCTTCTCGCACGGCACCATCACGCCCAGATCGATCACCTCGAAGTTGTTACATTGCAGCACCACACCGACGATATTCTTGCCGATGTCGTGCACGTCGCCCTTGACCGTGGCAACGACGAGGCGGCCATTGGAGCGCTGCGCGCGCCCATCCTTGCTCGCCTCGATGTACGGCACCAGGTAGGCAACCGCGCGCTTCATCACCCGTGCGCTCT
The DNA here is from genome assembly GCA_019242385.1 of Gammaproteobacteria bacterium. Taxonomy (GTDB): domain Bacteria; phylum Pseudomonadota; class Gammaproteobacteria; order Steroidobacterales; family Steroidobacteraceae; genus 13-2-20CM-66-19. Next base: position 15,407 of record JAFAVO010000046.1, read on the forward strand.
TCACCACCTGTGGCAGGAACATCTTGCCCGAGCCGAACAGGTCCCCGACCACGTTCATACCGTCCATCAGCGGGCCTTCGATGACATCGAGCGGACGCGCGCTCCCCTGGCGGGCGGCCTCGGTGTCCTCGATGATGTAGTCATCGATGCCCTTGACCAGCGCATATTCCAGACGCTTGCCGACCGGCAGGCTGCGCCACTCGCGCGGCTCGCTGCGGCGCCCGCCGCCCTCGCCTTTGTAACGGGCGGCGATCTCCAGCAGCCGCTCGGTGGCATCGGCACGGCGGTTCAGCACCACATCCTCGCAGGCCTCGCGCAGCGCCGGATCGAGCTGCTCGTAGACTCCCAGCTGCCCCGCGTTGACGATCCCCATGTCCATGCCGGCGGCGATCGCGTGGTAGAGGAATACCGAGTGCATCGCCTCGCGCACCGGCTCGTTGCCGCGAAACGAGAAGGAGACGTTGCTCACCCCGCCGCTCACCAGTGCGTGCGGCAGCTCGCGCTTGATCTGCCGCGTCGCCTCGATGAATGCACGGCCGTAGTCGTTATGCTCCTCGATGCCGGTAGCGATGGCGAAGATGTTGGGATCGAAGATGATGTCCTCGGGTGCGAACCCGACGCGCTCGATGAGAATGCGCTGGGCACGGCGGCAGATCGCGACGCGGCGTTCGATGCTGTCCGCCTGTCCCTGCTCATCGAAGGCCATGATCACCGCTGCGGCGCCGTAGCGGCGCACCGCACGCGCATGGGTGATGAAGCTCTCCTCGCCCTCCTTGAGGCTGATCGAGTTGACCACCGCCTTGCCCTGCACGCAGCGCAGCCCCGCCTCGATCACCGACCACTTGGAGGAGTCGATCATCACCGGCACGCGCGCGATGTCCGGCTCCGCGGCGACCAGGTTGAGGAAGCGCACCATGGCGGCTTCCGAGTCCAGCATGCCCTCATCCATGTTGACATCAATCATCTGCGCGCCGTTGGCCACCTGCTGGCGTGCCACCTCGAGCGCGGCGCTGTAGTCGCCGGCCTCGATGAGCTTGCGGAATTTGGCGGAGCCGGTGACGTTGGTGCGCTCACCGACGTTGACGAACAGGCTGTCCTCATCGATGTTGAGCGGCTCGAGGCCGGCGAGCCGGCACTTGACCGGCATAGGCCCGAGGCGCCGCGGCGCGCAGGCGCTGAGCCCGGCGCGCAGCAGGCGTATGTGCTCGGGAGTCGTGCCGCAGCAGCCACCGACGATATTGACGAGACCCGACTCACCGAACTCGCGCAGGATCCCGGCGGTCTCCTCGGGCGACTCGTCGTACTCGCCGAAGGCGTTGGGCAGCCCGGCGTTGGGGTAGGCGCAGAGGTAGGTATCGCGCGCCGCGCCGGCGAGCTCCTCGATATAGGGGCGCAGCTGGCGGCCGCCGAGCGCACAGTTGAGGCCGACGAACAGCGGCTGCGCATGGCGCACCGAGTTCCAGAAGGCCTCGGTAGTCTGCCCCGAGAGCACCCGGCCGGAGGCGTCGGTGATGGTGCCGGAGATGGCGAGCGGCACGCTGATGCCGGTCTCATCGAACAGCGTCAGCGCCGCGTAGATCGCCGCCTTGGCATTGAGCGTGTCGATCACCGTCTCGATCAGCAGCAGGTCGACGCCGCCGAGCAGCAGCCCGCGGGCCGCCTCCAGATAGGCGGCGGCGAGCTCCGCGAAACTGACGCTGCGGTAGCCCGGATCGTTGACATCGGGCGACATCGAGCACATGCGGTTCGTGGGCCCGAGCGCCCCGGCGACGAAGCGCGCAGCGCCCGCGCGCCCGGCGCACTCATCGGCGGCGGCGCGCGCCAGGCGCGCGGCACGGTAGTTGAGCTCGAGCGTGAGCGCGCTGGTGCCGTAGTCCGCCTGGGAGATGGCGTTGGAGTTGAATGTGTTGGTTTCGATGATGTCGGCACCGGCGTCCAGGTAAGCGCGGTGGATGGCGCTCACCGCATCGGGGCGCGTCAGAGTCAGGATGTCGTTGTTGCCCTTGAGGTCGTGCCCGTGGGCGCGCAGCCGCTCGCCGCGATAGCCGGCCTCATCGAGCTTCAGGCGCTGGATCATGGTGCCCATCGCGCCATCGAGGAACACGATGCGCTCGGCGAGCAGGCCCTTGAGCCGCTCGATGCGCGTACGCCGCTCGGTTTCATCGCAGCGCTCGACCGCGAAGGGCAGCGCCGCAGCGCGCCCGGTGTCATCCGATCGCGGCCGCGCCTCCTCGCGATCGGCGCGCGCCGGCAGGCCGTGTGGCGCGCCCGCCTTCACGCCGCCGCTCCGCAGGGGTTGCCCGGGGCCTGCGGCAGCGGCCGCAGTCCGAGTGCGTGACAGATGGCGTAGGTGAGCTCGGCGCGATTGAGCGTGTAGAAATGAAACTCGCACACTCCGTGGCGCCGCAGCTCCTGCACCTGCTCGATCGCCACCGCCGCGGCGATCAGGCGGCGGGTCTCGGGATCCTCATCGAGACCTTCGAAGCGCTGCTGCAGCCAGGCAGGGATGCTGGCCCCACAGCTGCGGGCAAAGCGCAACACCTGTGGAAAGCGCGTGATGGGGAGGATGCCGGGCACGAGCGACCCGTCGATGCCTGCGAGCGCACATCGATCGCGAAAGCGCAGAAACACGCCGATGTCGTAGCAGAACTGCGTGATGGCGCGAGTCGCGCCCGCATCGATCTTGCGCTTGAGGTTCTCGAGGTCTGCCGCGGCCGAGGTGGCTGCCGGGTGCACTTCCGGATAGGCCGCGACCGAGATCTCAAAGGGCGCGAGTGCACGCAGCGCGCGTACCAGGTCGATCGCGTAGGGGAAGCCGTCGGGGTGGGGACGGTAGCGGCTGTCACCATGGGGTGGATCACCGCGCAGCGCGACCAGGTGGCGGATGCCCTGATCCCAGTACGTTTGCGCGATGTCCAGTATCTCGCGGCGTGTGGCGCCGACACAGGTGAGGTGCGGCGCGCCGGTCAGGTTGGTCTGGCGCTGAATGCGGCTGACCAGAGCATGAGTTCGTTCGCGCGTGGACCCATCGGCGCCGTAGGTTACCGACACGAAGCGCGGTGCGAGCGGTGCCAGGCGCTCGAGCGAGCACCACAGAGTCGCCTCCATCGCCGCATCCGCGGGTGGGAAGAACTCGAAAGAGACGCGGATCGGCTCCGCAGGCACCGTAGTCATCGGCGGGCTCCTTCCGTCCCCGCCGCAAGTCCCGGCGCCGCCGCCGGGCGGGCCACGGCGGCGAGCACGTGCGCTCCATCTGCCTCGATCGGGCTGAGCTTCTCGCAGCGCAGTCCCGCCGCTCCCAGTACCCGTCGCAGCCGGGCAAGCGGATGCTCGACTACGCGCTCCCGGGATCCTTCGAGCGCATCGTAGGGCTCGAACAGCCACAACACGCCCTCAAGGCCGATGAGCGCGCGAGCGCTCTCCAGCAGAGCGACGAGCCTCTCCCCGCTCAGCACCGGGTGATCCAGCACCACCGCATCGAAATGCGGACCCACGGACTCGAGTCCGGTGTTGGATTGCGCCGCACCAGGCCTGACATGGAGCACTCTGCAGGCGAGCGCGCGGCGTTCCGCGAACGCGCGAGCGCTCTGCGCTGCGCGGCGCGAGGGCGCGAGTGCCGTGCAATGACGCGACGCGCCTGCGGCCCACTCGAGGAGCTCCGGGTGGCTCACTCCAACGAGCAGCAGCGAATCGAAGCGCTGCGCGGGTGCGGCCGCCGCGACGAATCCCGCGAGCGCGCGCCCGAGACGCGATTCAGTGCCCGCACCCTGCGCTCCTTCATCAGCCGCCGTGGCCGCGCGGGCGCTGGCCGCATCGCGCAGCAGGAGCGGATCGCGGCGGTCGAGCTGCGCCAGCAGACCTCGGACGAAGCTCGAGGCTTCTGGCGCCGAGCTCAGCCGGTAATGCACCCACTGACCTTGCCGCAGCCGCTCGAGGAGACCCGATTCGCACAGGATCTTCAGATGGCGCGAGACGCGCGGCTCGCTTTGCCTTAAGGCATGAGCGAGGTCCGACACACTCAGCGCGGCGTCCGCACACAGCGCGAGCAGCCGCATGCGGCTCGGCTCGCCGCTTGCGCGCAGCCATTGGATGAGGTCATTCAGTGGAGACCGGATCATTTAAATAATTGTACAAGTCTTTATCGTTAGAGCAAAAGGCACCATTGAAGACGGACCGCTCAAGCAGGATCGCGGGTCAAGGGCTGCAGCTGCGTATTGTCTCTGTCACGAGACAATGAGGGGATCAGTGGATGGATCGGCTCGAGTCTGGGTCCGAACCGTCGGAAAACAGTGCCTCGACGTCCACCGGATTGAAACGGTACGGGCGATGGCAGAACTCGCAGGTCACCGTGACGGAGCCCTGCTCGCGCAGCACCTCGCGCACCTCCTCCGGGCCGAGCGCCCGCAGAAGTCCCGCGACCCTGCCCTGGCTGCAGCGGCATTCGAAGCGCACCGGAGCGCCGCGAAACAGCCGGAGGTCATGCCCGGGGAACCCGTAGGCGAGCAGCTGCTCGACGCTCAGCTCCTGCAGCCCTCGCCCGCCGCGGAGCCGGCCCATGCCGAGCTGCGCACCACGCCAGGCGTCCTCCACCGCGCCTGGCTCCGTCTCTGAGGAGATCTCGGCGGCGGGCAGCTTCTGCACCAGCATGCCAGCACCGTGCGCCTCATCGGCGCTCAGCAGCACCCGGGTCGGCAATTGCTCGGAGGAAGCAAAGTACGCCTCGAGAGACTCCGCGAGGGAGTCACCGGAGAGGGGCACGATTCCCTGATAGCGGAGGCTGCGCTCCTCGGCTTCCACCGTCACCGTGATGAGCCCGGCCTCACCCACCAGACGCCGGAACAGGGGCGCCCCGGACGCCCTCGCCTCGGAGGCAAGCGCGTGCACCGCGGCCTCATCGCAGCGTGCCACGGCGCGCACACGAAAATCGTGTGTGCACTGCGCGACGAGCAGACCCACCGCGCCATCTCCCTGCAGCTGGAAGGTGAGCGTACCGCGGAACTTGAGGGTGGCGGCCAGCAGCACCGATGCCACGACGGCCTCGCCCAGCAGCTGGGTCACCTGCGGCGGATAAGCGGCATGCGCGAGCAGCTCGCGCCACGCGGCCTCGAGGTTCACCCAGTGGCCGCGCACCGGCTGATTCTCGAACATGAAGCGCCGCACCTGATCGTGCGCGATGCTGGGGGTATTCATCTCGCGGAAATGGGGCTCGCAAGAGGCAACTCAACCCCTCGCGCGCTCCCGGCCGAGCGCGCAGTCAGGGCTCAGCCGCGCAGCTTGCTGCGCAGGAGCTCATTGAGCTGAGCCGGATTGGCTTTGCCGCCCGTGGCCTTCATCACCTGCCCGACGAAGAATCCAAAGAGCTTGTCCTTGCCGGCACGATACTCGGCGAGCTGCGCCGGGTTCTTCGCCATGACCTCATCGATCGCACGCGCGATGGCGGCACTGTCGGTGATCTGGCGCAGGCCCTTTGCTTCGATCACCGCATCGGCGCCCGAGCCCTGGGACCACATCAGCTCGAACACCTCCTTGGCGATCTTGCCGGAAATCGTGCCATCGGCGATGCGCCCGAGGAGCTCGCCCAGCCGTGCGGCGGGCATCTTGCCCGAGCTCACCTCGAGGCCCTCCTTGTTCAAAGCCGCTGCGAGCTCGCCCATGACCCAGTTGGCGGCGAGCTTGGAATCTGCCGGCGCTGCACGCACCACCTCCTCGTAGTAGGCCGCCAGCTCGCGGCTGGCGGTCAGTACCCCGGCGTCGTACGCGGACAGCCCATACTGCTTCACCAGACGCGCCGCCTTCTGATCGGGCAGCTCCGGCAGCGTCGCGCGCACCGACTCGATGAGCGCCGCGTCCACCTGCAGTGGCAGCAGATCCGGATCGGGGAAGTAGCGATAGTCGTTCGCTTCCTCCTTCGAGCGCATCGAGCGCGTCTCACCGCGGTCGGGATCGTACAGCCGCGTCTCCTGCACGACCGGCCGTCCGGACTCGAGCAGCTCGATCTGCCGCGCCACCTCGAAGTTGATGGCGCGCTCCACGAAGCGGAAGGAATTCAAATTCTTGATCTCCGCGCGCGTGCCGAACTTCTGCGCCCCCAGCGGGCGCACCGAGACGTTCGCGTCGCAGCGGAAGGAGCCTTCCTGCATGTTGCCGTCGCAGATCTCCAGGTAACGCACCAGCGTGTGCATCTTCTTCATGTACGCGACCGCTTCCCTGGCCGAGCGCATGTCCGGCTCGGACACGATCTCCACCAGCGGTGTCCCGGCGCGGTTCAGGTCGATGCCGGTCATGCCCGGCAGCCCCTCGTGCAGCGACTTGCCGGCATCCTCCTCCAG
>JAFAVO010000254.1 GCA_019242385.1 Gammaproteobacteria bacterium
GTGACCTCGCTGCCGAATCGGCGGTACATCTGCGCGAACTCGAGGCCGACATAGCTGCCTCCGACGACGATCAAGTGTGCGGGCAGGAAGTCGACGTCCATCATGGTCTCGTTCGTGAGGTACGGCACCGTGCCCACGCCTGGGAGCGGCGGCACGGTGGGTCGGCCACCGACGTCAATGAAGACACGCTCTGCGGTCAGCGTATCCATGCCCACCCTGATGGTATGCGCGTCGAGGAAGCGGGCGTGCCCCGTGTAGAGCGTCGTGTTCGCAAGCGAGCGGAGCCACTGTTCCTGGGATGTGCGCGAGCGCTCCACGAGAGCGTCCTTGCGCCCCTTCACCCGGGCCATATCGATCTTCACGGACCCGTCGATCCGCACGCCGTACTCGGCAGCCCTGCGCGCAAGGCGTGCGACGTAGGCGCTTGCAACCAGCGTCTTGGTCGGAGTGCAACCGTTGTTGACGCAGGTGCCGCCGAAGTGCCCGCGCTCGATCACCGCGACCTGCATGCCGGCATCCGCAAGTCGCGCCGCGAGTGACGGGCCCGCCTGCCCGGTGCCGATGATGATGGCGTCGTAGCGGTCCATGGCATTCTCCTGGCGGCGGGGAGGGCTGCGCGCTCCCGCCTCGAGCATAATCGCACCGATCGGGCTGCGGCCATTCACCTGCGGCGGTGCTCGAGTCAGCGTTGGAGCACTGGAGTATTCTCACAAGCCATGCGCAACAGCGCCGCACAGTCCACGCGCCACATCGCTTTCGCACTCCTCGCGCTCGCGCTCTCGGGTTTGGCGCGCGCCGAGCCGGCTGCGAGCTCCTGGCTGGATGCAGCTTCGCTCGATTCCTGGAACCACCCCGGTCTCTCCCTTCCTGCAGCTCCGCAGGGAGCGAAAAATCCCGACCCACGTTGCCGACAGCTGGCACGCTCGCCCGTGTCGGATGAGGACCGGCAGCTGCAGACCCAGGGGTGGGACCTCATGGGTACGCCGACTCAGGGAGCGGGCATGCGCGTCATCGGCGCGGCCTCCGACTACGACGGGATGTGTCGCCCGCGCCAGTACCAGTTCTTCGTCTTCAAAGGCGGGGTCTTCGCCGGTACGCTTTCCCCGGCTTTGATGGACAGCCGCACCGATGGGGCGCTGAACCACGTGAGCCTGCAGGGCGATCGGAAACTGAAGGCGCGCTATGCGCGCTATGCCGCAACCGACCCATTGTGTTGTCCCTCGAGGACCACGACCGTGCTGTTCAGTCTCGGCAACGATCCGCCGCTGGTGAAGCCGCTGACGGCGACGACCGCCTCGAATCTTTCCTCCACGACGCCGAAGTAGCCGGCATGGCGACGGTGATCGGTTGGCTCGAGCACATCGGAGTCGCGGCCATCTTCCTTTTCGTGCTCGTGGAGCAGGTCGGGCTGCCGATTCCGGCCTATCCGTTGCTCATCATTGCCGGTGCCTGGTCGGCGCAGGGCGGTGCCTCGTTCGCCTCGATCCTCGCTGCGGCCATCGCCGCGTGCCTGATCGCCGATCTGAGCTGGTACGCCGCCGGACACCGCATCGGCAGCCGTGTGCTGCGGGCCATGTGCCGCCTCAGCCTGGAACCTGACTCCTGTGTGTCCGATACCGAGCGCATGTTCACGCGTTTCGGCACGCGCGTGCTCACCTTCGCGAAATTCGTCCCCGGGCTCGGCGCGGTCGCCACCGCAATGTCGGGAGTCACCCGCGCGCCGCTCCCCGCCTTCATCTTCTACGATCTCATCGGCGCGGCGCTCTGGTCCGGAGTGGGCATCGCGCTCGGGCTCATCTTCCATGACGCCGTCGACAGCGTATTTGCCGAGCTCGCGACCCTGGGGCGGATCGGCGCGTTGGTCATCGTGGGTATCTTTGCGGTATTTCTCGGCCTGAAGTGGTGGCGGCGGCACCAGCTCTTCCGCGAGCTGCGCATGAGCCGCATCTCGGTCGAGGAGCTCGCCGCGCTGCGCGAGGCGGGCAGCTCGATCCTGGTCATCGATGCGCGGCCGAGCGCGAGCCGCGCGCGCGATGGCATGATTCCCGGTGCGGTGGCCTTCGAGGCCCTCAGCGAAGGCTCATCCCGAACGCATCATCAGGGCGAGGTCGTGGTCTACTGCGCCTGCCCGAACGAGGCCACCGCGGCGCGTATCGCCAAGCAGCTGCTCGCCATGGGGTTTCATCCGGTGCGGCCGCTCGCCGGCGGCATTCATGCCTGGCGCGCGGCGGGACTCGCGACCGAGTAGTCCCGCTGAGGCGGGGGTGTGCTACGCCCGATAGACGAGAGTTCCATCCTCCAGCGGCTGCGCATTGGGCGTAAGTGCCGCCGGCTCCACTTTGTGCGGCCCCATGATGTGCATCACCGCAATACCCTCGGCCAGAAGATAGTCGCTGATGATGCGCCGGTGACAGCGCCACCAGAGCGTCTCGGAGCACATGATCGCGCTGCGCTGCCGGCCGGAGAGATCGCGTAGGCGATCGAGCCCTGCCTGGAAAGCCTCCGTCGCTGCGTAGTCCGCGTAGTTGCGGAAGGAGGCGTTGCGCCAGAAGGTGTTGGCAGAGGGCGGTGCATGGCGGTCCCGGCCGCGCCGGCCTCCGAGCTCGGGCAGGTGCTCGTAACCTATGCCGAGAGGGGCGAGCGAGGTGGGCAGCGTCTCGCGGTTGAAGTGCGGATTGGTGCGCGAGCGCGGGATGGCCCGCACATCCACCACCAGCTCGATCGCCGACTCGGCGAGCAATGCGGCGAACTCGGCAATCGGACGGGTCGAGTGCCCGATGGTGTACACGCTCGGCCGCGCTGAGTGCGGCATGACTACGAGGCGAGCCCCGCCGTGGCGGGGATCCACCAGTCCGCACCGCGCGCGGTCGTGATGTATTCGGGCCAGCGGTAATCGATCGGTGGCGCAAAATCGCGCGGCAGGAGCGGGGGGATGAAGCGCGCGCCGGCCGTGCGCTCATGGAACTCGCCGCGCGCGGCGGCGACGGTTTCCGGATGCGTGAGCAGATCGAGCAGAGTGCCGGCGATGGTCTTACCGGCGACCTGCACCGTCGGATCGATGCACGGACTCAACCCACCGAGCGCATTGGAGACCCACGCGGGGTAACCCGCGTAGCCCGGCGGCACGGCGAGCATCGGCCGGGCGATATAAAGCCTGACCGTGGGCGCATACCAGCTCATCTCGACATAGTCATCCGAGGTCCAGTGTGTCTGCCAGCTGGGCATGTGCTCGCGCAGGCGCACCTCCGCGGCCTGTGGCTCGATCAGCTGTTCGCATGCGCCGAGGAACGGACGCGCCATCGGGGTGAGGCCGAGGTTGCGCTGGATCTCCTGCGCGAGCGCGATCGCGTCCTCACCGTAACGTGGCGGACCGACCCGAACGAGGTTCTGGTAAGTGAGCGCTGCCAGGATGTGGTTGGCAACACCGGGACGGGTGCGCGACACCCAACGCTTCACCAGGCGGCAGTGCGCCACTGCCGCGGCCTGCTCGGCGTTGCGGTCGAGCACCTCGAGAATCGCGTTCGCCATGCCGATCTGCGGCGCGCGCCAGGCGTAGTTGATCTGCGCCAGCTGTGCCGGCAGGTTATCCGCGGTGGCCTGCCCCGCAGTCAGAATCGCCTCATTCAGCGACCAGCCGCCGGTATGCGCCAGCATCGATTCCATCGTGGCCTTGGTGAGGGAGTACATGGTGAAGAGCGCGACGTTGGCGCCCGGCGCGCGCGCGGCAGAATGGGCAGCGGCGATCGGGCTGTCGTGCGCGGCGCCGCCCCAGGTCTCGGGCTGGTCGCAGATGAAGGAATAGATGCGGCTGCAGTAGGCGCCGCAATGCGTGTCCCAGCGGGTGGTATTGCACAGCGGCAGCATGTAGAAGGGATGAAAGCTCACGATGGCGTCGATGCCTTCGTAATAACCCTTCAGGCCATGAACGAGTTTCGACCCCTGCACCTTCTCGGCCGGCTCGCCGAAGAAACGCAGGGTGCCGCGCACGCCGCTCCGCTGCATGGCATGTTGTGCGGCGAGTATGCCGGCGAGCGCCCCAATGCCGAGCGCCGAGTGTGGATCGGTGTGGCCTGGCGCCGACTCCGACAGGCCGGAACGCGGCCCAGGGGTGGTGGCCGCGGCCTGACAGTTGCCCGGCACCGCATCGTATTCGGCATAGCCGGCGACGGTCGCGCCGGGACCGTTGGACCACTGCGCCGCGAACGCGGTCGGCATGCCGCCGCTGCCCGCCTCGACGCTGAAGCCGGCACGCTGCAGGCGCTCGATGAACCAGGCGCACGAGCGATATTCGCGCCACGCTGGCTCGGCGAACTCCCAGATCGTTCGGTGCCAGTCGGAGAGCTCCCTGCGGTGCTCATCGACCCACTCATAGGCCAGCTCGTGGAGCGATGACATGTGGGGCTCCTCCGTGAAGATGCGACGGTGATACCGGATACTAGCCTACCGGCTGCTGCCGACCCCACGTTGCGCGCAGAGATTCGCTAGGCTGCACCGATGGAGCCACCGATCGATGCGGCATCGAGTGCCGCGGCCGCCGCGCTGGAGAGCGATCCCTTCTATCGCTGCATCACGGTGGAGTTTGCCGCGGACAGCGTGCGACGCCGCGCCGCGCTCAGCGCATACCTCGATTACTCGATCGCGCAGGG
>JAFAVO010000008.1 GCA_019242385.1 Gammaproteobacteria bacterium
CGGCTTCACAAGAGGTATTGGTGGCAGCGGTGTCACAACTTCAGGCATCGGTGGCAGTGGATTCTCTTCCCGACCGGAGCCGCGTTTCGGCGGAGGCGCTGGGATGAGGCCCTCGGGCATCGGTGGCAGCGGCGTATCCCGAATGGGCATGGGGGCGCGCGGTAGACGGTAGCAGTATTGCCGGGATCGGCTAGCGAGCGAGAACGTCTGTTGACGAGGATCGTTCGCTAGCCGCTTACCCACTGGTCAGTGGTCTGCTTACTTCCTCCCTCAACGCCTTCCTCAAAATTTTCCCCACGTTGCTCTTCGGCAGCTCGCTCCGAAAGTACACGTGCTTTGGCACTTTGTAGCCGGCCAGTGATTTACGGCAGCATTCGACTACGTTCTGTTCGGTGATCGCCGGATCCTTGCGTACGACGAAGAGCGCTACTACCTCGCCGGAGTGCTCATCCTTCTGCGCTACCGCAGCAGCCTCGAGAACCCCGGGACAGTTGACCGCCACCGCCTCGACCTCATTGGGATACACGTTGAAGCCGGACACCAGGATCATGTCCTTCTTGCGGTCTTCGATGTACACGAATCCCTGCGCGTCCATGTGACCCACGTCGCCGGTACGTAACCAGCCGCCAGGCAACATCACCTTGGCGGTCTCGTCCGGTCGTTTCCAGTAACCGCGCATCACCTGCGGACCGCGCACGCAGATCTCGCCGATCTGGCCCAGCTCGAGGTCGTTGCCTGAGTCGTCCTTGATGGCGATCTCCGTGGAGGAGATAGGTAGCCCGATCGAGCCATTGAAATCGAGATCCGGAGGATTGATGCAAGCCGCCGGGGATGTCTCCGTCAGACCCCAAGCCTGCGTCAGTACCTGCCCGGTGGCTTCTTTCCAGCGCTGAGCCACGCTGGCCTGCACCGCCATGCCGCCGCCGAGCGCGGCCCGCAAATGACTGAAATCGATCTTGTCGAAGCCCGGCGCGTGCAGCAGGCCGTTGAAAAGTGTATTGACGCCGGTGATGTAGTTGGGCGGGTGCTTGATGAGCTCTTTGACGAAGGAGTGCATGTCGCGTGGATTGATGATCAGCACGTTCTGCCACCCGAGGCGCGCAAACAGAAAGCAGTTCGCCTGCAGCGCAAATATGTGATAAAGCGGAATAGCGGTGATCACCACCCCGCCGCCGCTGAAATCCTCCAGCCGCTTGCCGAGCCAGGCTTCCGACTGCAGCACGTTCGCTGTCACGTTACCGTGCGAAAGCATCGCGCCCTTCGACACGCCGGTAGTGCCACCGGTGTATTGCAGGAACGCCAGATCGTTCGGACCGATATCCACCGGGGCGAGCGGCAGGCCTGCGCCCTGCGCCACGGCGGCTTTGAAGCTGACCGCCTGCGGTATGTTCCAGGCGGGGACCTGCTTGCGCACGTGACGCACCACGAAATTCACCACCGCGGATTTGGGGAACCTCAGGAAGTCCCCGACGGCGGTGACGAGCACACGCTTCAGGCTGGTGCGCGGCAGGACGCTTTCGAGCACGTGCGCGAAGTTCTCGAGCACGAGAATGCCGGTCGCGCCGGAGTCGGCCAGCTGGTGCTCCAGTTCCGGCGCGGTGTACAGCGGGTTGGTGTTGACGATGGTGAGGCGCGCGCGCAGCGCGCCGAACAGCGCGATCGGATACTGCAGAGTGTTGGGCAGCATGATGGCGAAGCGATCGCCCTTGGCGAACCCCGCCCGCTGCAGCCAGGCGGCGAAAGCGCGGCTCAGCCGATCGACTTGACGGTAGGTGAGCTGCGTGTCCATCTGCACGTAGGCGATACGCTCGGCGTGTTCCGCGCAGGTCTTTTCCACCAGCTCCGGCAAGGAGCGCAGCTGGCGCGGATCGATCTCCGCCGGCACTCCCGGTGGGTACGACTTCAGCCAGATCCTCTCCATCAATGGCCCCCGCTCTGCGATTTCTTCTCGAGCAATGGTTTGAGGTACGGCAGGAGTGTATCGAGAACCGTCGGCTGTGCGTTGGCATTGGGATGCATGCCGTCTTCCTGCATGAGGGCCGGATCCAGTGCGACCTTGTCGAGCAGGAATGGCACGAGTGCGAGGTGGTATTGGCCCGCGAGCTCGGGATATACGCGCGCGAATTCTTCGGTGTAGCGCGGCCCGTAGTTGGGCGGGATGCGAATACCTACCAGCAGGACTCGGGCGCCGGCCGCCTGCGCCAGCTGCACCATGTGCGCGAGATTGTCGCGCATGGCGCTCACCGGCAGTCCGCGCAGGCCGTCGTTGGCGCCAAGTTCGAGAATGACGATGGCCGGCTTGTGCAGCTCGAGCGCGCGCGGCAGGCGCTCGAGGCCGCCGCTGGTGGTCTCGCCGCTGACACTGGCGTTGATTACCTGGTACCCGTAACCTTGAGCCTGCAGTCGCTGCATGAGCAGCGTCACCCAACCCTGTTCCGGCCGGATTCCGTGGGCGGCGCTCAGGCTGTCGCCAAACACAAGGATGGTACTGGCGGAGGCCACCGCGTTCTGGAGCGCGATGAACGACAACACCATGCCCAGCGCGCAGGCGCCGATCACTCGCAGCCACGTTCTCACGGCTGAAAACCTCTGCAAGCAGGTTAGCAGCCCGGAAGGTCCGCTGACTATTGTCGATGAGGTCTCGCTGGCCATCGGCGCGGGCGAGTCGGTCGCGGTGAGCGGTCCATCCGGCGCGGGCAAGTCGACGCTGCTCGCCCTGTTGGCGGGACTCGATCTGCCGACGCGGGGTCGCGTGCTGCTCGAGGGGCAGGATCTCACGCAGCTCGATGAAGATGGTCGCGCACGGTTGCGGGCCGAGCGGGTGGGCTTCGTCTTCCAGTCCTTTCATCTCCTTCCGGCGCTCACCGCGCTCGAGAACGTAATGCTGCCGCTCGAGTTGGCGGGCCGCG
>JAFAVO010000232.1 GCA_019242385.1 Gammaproteobacteria bacterium
GTCATCACGCACGGGGCGAATCCCGGCCTGGTATCCCACTTTCTCAAGCAGGCACTGCTGAACGTCGCCGCGGATACGGGCGTGGAGGCGGGCGATCCGAAGAGCCGTGCCGACTGGGGGGCGCTCGCGCGCACCCTGGGGGTCAAAGTGGTCCACATCGCCGAGCGCGACACGCAGGTCACGAACGTGCCCAAGCAGCCGGGGGAGTTCGTCAACACCTGGTCGATCGACGGCTTCGTAGGGGAGGGCTCCCAGCCCTGCGAGATGGGCTGGGGCAGTCACGAGAAGAATTTTCCCCGCGATGGCAAGCGCCATGATTTCGGCTGCATGGCGGCGATCTACCTGATGCAGCCCGGCGCCGGAACGCGCGTGCGCACCTGGACGCCGAAGGCGGGGCACTTTCATGGTTTCTGCATCACCCACGGCGAGTCCATTTCCATAGCCGATTACCTGACGGTGCGTGAAGGGGCGCAGGTCGCCTATCGTCCGACGGTGCATTACGCCTATCACCCTTGCGATGCGGCGGTGATGTCCGTGCACGAGCTCGTCGGCCGCAACTACCTCCAGCAGGAGCGTCAGCGCATCCTCATGGGCGACATCCTGAGTGGCTCCGACGAGCTCGGCGTCCTGCTCGCCGGCCACAAGAAAAACGCCTACTGGTTCGGCTCGCAGCTTTCGATCGCCGAGGCGCGCAAGCTCGCGCCTTACAACAACGCCACCAGCCTGCAGGTATGCGTGGCCGTGCTCTCCGGCGTCATCTGGGCGATGGAGAATCCCAATATGGGCGTGGTCGAGCCCGATGAGATGGACTTCCGCCGTAATCTCGAGATCTGCATGCCCTACCTCGGACCGGTGGTCGGGGAATATACCGACTGGACTCCACTCCACGAGCGCGAGCGACTGTTCCCCGAAGACATCGACAAGAGCGATCCCTGGCAGTTCAAGAACGTACGGGTGATCTGGTAAGACCACCCCACGAAATCAGACCCGCCGCGCTCAGCGGGTTTGGCGCAACGGATCAGACGTCTGATTTCGTGGGGACCCCGGTCAAGATTGCTCGTATTCGATCGATACGACCACGTACAGGCGAGCGCCCCCGGGAGTCTCCACCTTGACCTCTTCCTCTCTACGGCGTCGCAGCAGCGCCCTGCCGAGCGGGGAATCCATGCTGATGTAGCCCGGCGCCATGTCGAACTCGTCCGGCCCGACGATGCGGTAGCGGGCGCGGGTGCCATCCTCGGCCTCGAGCTCCACCCACGCGCCGAAAAATACCCGCGCCGCATCGGCCGGCGGCTTGTCCACGACTACCATCCCATCGAGCCGGCGCCTCAGGAAGCGCACCCGCCGGTCGATCTCGCGCAGACGGCGCTTGCCGTAGGTGTACTCGGCATTCTCCGACCGATCGCCCTGCGCCGCGGCTGCCGCCACCGCCTCGGTCACCCGTGGCCGCTCCTCCCGCCAGAGCTGCTCGAGCTCCTCGCGCAGGCGCCGCGCTCCCTCCGGGGTGACGTATTTCGAGGCCGCCGGCTGCTGCGGCCGGAAGCGTGCCATGCTCGCGATCCCGTGGATTATGTCGCACTCACTTTTACAGAAATCCGGGGTTCTGTGGAACATCTCACGGACGCGCCCCGACGCCGCTACTAACCTTTTCGCGTGGCTACCAAGTACTACACGCACTTCGTTACCCACCAGGACAAGGCGCATAACGCGGCCGGCAACGAGTGGAGTGGGGTGGTGGAGCTGCGGCAGCCGCTGACGCAGGCGCGCGCGAACCGCGAGCTGCGTGCGCTGCTCGCGCAGAGTTTTGACCTGGATTCGGACGACATCCGGATCCTGCACTGGGCACGATTGCACTGACGAATCCCCTGGCGGACTTCCTTCCCTTCATCGAAGGTCCGCCCTTACCAACCCCAGGCCTCAAAACCTGGGGTTTTTTTTGCCCGATCGACGCCGCTTTCGCGGCCATGTGACAATAACCCGCGCCCCCGGAATCCGGACGGGCGCCACACCATAAGGAGAAGCCAATGCGCGCTTGGTCAGTTGCCTCTCTGGCGTTCGCGGTGTTGACGCTGTCGGGCTGCGGTTACAACACGCTGCAGAGCCGGGACGAAGCGGTGAAGGCCGCCTGGGCCGAGGTAGTCAACCAATACCAGCGCCGTGCCGACCTCATCCCTAACCTGGTGAACACCGTCAAGGGCTATGCCGCTCAGGAGCAGCGTGTCCTGGTCGAAGTCACCGAGGCGCGCGCGCGGGTCGGCTCGATACAGGTGACGCCCGAGGTGCTCAACAACCCCGAGCTGTTCCAGAAGTTCCAGGCGGCGCAGAGCCAGCTCACCGGCGCCCTCAAGAGTCTGTTCGCGGTCGCGGAGAACTATCCGCAGCTGAAGTCGGACCAGAACTTTCGCGACCTGCAGTCCCAGCTCGAGGGCACCGAAAACCGCATCACGGTCGCGCGCAACCGCTACATCCAGGCGGTGCAGGACTACAACGTGACGGTGCGCAGCTTTCCCACCAATCTGACAGCGAAGGTCTTCGGGTTTCCGGTGAGGCCGAGCTTCACCGTCGCCAACGAGCAGCAGATCTCGACCGCGCCGACCGTGAGCTTCGATACCTCCACCCCGGGCTCACCGGCTGCGGCGCCGGCGCCACCTGCGGGGCAGCCTCCCAGGCAATGATCGGCCGTGCGCATGGGGCGGCTCCTCGGGCGCGCCTCACGGCGCTCGTGCTCCTGAGCCTGTGCCTTTGCGCGCAGGCGCAGAGCGCGCCCGCGGGACTGCAGCCCGTGCCGCCGCTGACGGCGCGCGTGACCGATCTCAGCGGCACGCTGACGGCCGAGCAGCAGACCACCCTCGAGCAGAAGCTCGCCGCCTTTGAAGCGCGCAAGGGCTCGCAGCTCGCGGTACTCATGGTATCGACGACGCACCCCGAGGAGATCGAGCAATACTCCATCCGGGTCGTCGATCAGTGGAAGCTGGGACGCGGAAGCGTCGGTGGCAAGAAAGTCGATGACGGGGCGCTGCTGCTCATCGCCAAGGACGACCATCGTATCCGCATCGAGGTGGGCTACGGTCTGGAGGGCGTGCTCACCGATGCGATGTGCAACCGCATCATCTCCGAGACGATCGCGCCCGCTTTCCGTGAGGGCAACTTCTACGAGGGCATCGACGCCGGTCTCGGACAGATGATGAAGCTCATCGAAGGCGAGCCGCTGCCGCCCCCCGAGCACTCCTGGCAGAGCGGACGGCACGGCGCCGGCGGCAGCATCCTGCCGGAGCTGCTGTTCGCCGTGCTCATTGGTTCGGTGCTGCTGCGTGCGGTCTTCGGCCGTACCCTCGGCTCGCTGTTCACCGGCCTCGGTGCCGGCACGCTGGTATGGCTGGCAGGCTACGCTTTCGCGGCCGTGCTCGGTGCGGCGATCGGAGGGTTCCTGCTCACGCTGCTGATGAGCATCCCGCGCGGCAGCGGATGGTCCAGCTATCCGCGCTCGGGCGGCTTCGGTGGCGGCTGGGGTGGCGGCTTCGGCGGGGGATTTGGCGGCGGGGGATTTGGCGGCGGTGGCTTCGGAGGAGGCGGCTTCAGCGGCGGGGGCGGCGGATTTGGTGGCGGCGGCTCCTCCGGAAGCTGGTGAGCGGTCCATGAACATCCTGCGTGTCGCGCGTCACATCAGCACCACCCGCTGGAGCACGCGGCGGCTCTTTCCGCAGGCTGCGCGCGATGCCATCGAGCAGGCCATCGGGGAGTGCGAATCGCGCCACGGCGGTGAGATCCGCTTCGTCATCGAGACGTCCTTCGATCTGCCCGAGCTGTGGCGCAATCTCGCATCCCGCACCCGCGCGTTGCAGGTCTTCGGCCAGCTCGGCGTGTGGAACACCGAGCACAACAACGGCGTGCTCATCTACGTGCTGATGGCCGATCATGCAGTCGAGATCGTCGCAGACCGGGGCATCGCGAGCCGGGTCGAGCAGGCGGAGTGGGACGCGGTGTGCCGTCAGATGGAGCAGCACTTCCGTGCCGGCCGCTTCCGCGAGGGCTCGGTGCTCGGAATTCTGGGTGTCGGCGCACTTCTCGGGCGCCACTTTCCTGGCAAGCGCCGCAGCGACAACGAGCTGCCAAATCAGCCGGTACTCCTGTAAAGGACGAGCCCGCGCAGCTGAACGAGCTCGGCAGCTGCGGCTGGGCCACATCGGTCATAATCGCCGCCCATGAAGATGCTCCCGGTCCGCACACTCTCCGCCGCGATGCTTTGCACCGCGTTGGTTGGGTGCTCGCTTTTTGGCGCCTGGCACCGGGCAGCGCCCCCCGCGGCGCACGGGGCACCACCCGCGCCGCCACCGCTGCCGGCGCCGGTCGCGAACGAGCGCTTCACGCTGACCCCGGACCAGGACGTGGTGGGTGTGGTGCAGGTGGTCTCGGCCGGCAAGGACGACACGCTCACCGACATCGCCCGCCGCTTCAATGTGGGCTACGAGGAGATTCTGCGGGCCAATCCCAAGGTCGACCCCTGGCTCCCCGGGGAAGGCCGCGAGATCATCGTGCCTTCGCAGTTCATCCTGCCGGACGCACCGCGTACCGGGATCGTGATCAACATCCCGGCGATGCGCATCTTCTACTTTCCGCCGGTGAAGCGCGGCGAGCACCAGGTGGTGCTGACTCATCCCATCGGCATCGGCAAGGTGGGGTGGCGGACGCCCGAGGGCGTCACCAAGATCGTGCGCAGCCAGAAGGACCCGACGTGGCGAGTGCCGGTGTCGGTGCGCAAGGAGCACCACGAGAACGGCGAGGAGCTCGAGCCGGTGATCGGCCCGGGGCCCGACAATCCGTTGGGCAAGTATGCTTTCTATCTGCAGTGGCCCAGCTATCTGATTCACGGCACCAACAAGCCCGCCGGCGTCGGCCTGCGCTCGAGCCACGGGTGCATACGCCTGTACCCGGAGGACATCGAGCAGTTCTTCAACGTGATTCCCATCGGCACAGCCGTACGCGTCGTGAACCAGCCCTTCCTCTTCGGCTGGCGGGACGGCGAGCTCTACATGCAGGCGTATGACGTCATGGAGGACGATACCCGCGACTGGAAGCATGCCGAGAAAAAGCTCCTCACCCGATCGCTCGCCACTCGCCTGCAGCAGGAGGTTCAGTCACACCACGAGCAGGTCGACTGGGGCCTGGTCACGAGCCTCGCGCGTAATCCGCGTGGCGTCCCGGTCCCGGTGACCGAGCCGGATTCGAGCCTCGAGCAGGTGCTTGCCGCCGCGCCGCGGGTGCAGAACGTCCTGCCGGAGGGCTCGACCTGGGATGGCACTTCCGATCTGCCGATGGATGAAGCTTCCTTCCAGCAGATCGTTTCGGAGATCGAGCCCGGCAGCGACGGCAGCACGCCGGCACCTGCGGCGGCCGCCCCGGCCGCGCCTGCCACCAAGAACGGCAGCTGACGCAGCTGCTTATGGAAAGTCCCAGCGCGACAACCTGACCGCCTCTGACATGCTGTGTTAGAGTCGCGCCGGCAGATTCATCGAGGCGCTTGAGTGGCCGACAGCCTTAGCGCAGGCGCACAACTCGCACAACAGCGCCCTCACCCTCACGCGATCGAGCGCGTGCCCACCGCCGTCGCTGCCTTCATCGGCCGGACTCTCAAGGGTCCGGTCAGCCAGCCGCTCACAGTTCGCAGCTTCAACGAGTTTCAGCAACAATTCGGCGGCCTCTGGCAGCCTTCGACGCTCGGGTACGCCGTTGAGCAGTTCTTCGAGAATGGCGGCCGCGAAGCGCGCATCGTGCGCGTCAGCAACGGCGCGCGGCCGCCCACCATCAGCCTGCCTGCGGGCCGGGGGACGCTGCGGCTGACCGCACTCAATCCCGGCTCGCGCGAGTACCTGCGTGCTTCGGTGGACTACGACGGTCTCACCGCTACCGAGCACGAGAGCTTCAACCTCGTGGTGCAGCGGGTGCGCACGGCGGGGTCCGAGCTGGTCGAGGACCAGGAAATATATCGCCGGCTCTCGGTGACTCCCGGCTCGGGGCGATTCATCACGGATGTGCTGCTCGAGTCGCGGCTCGTGCGCAGCCTGGGGGAGATCCCGGCGGAGCGTCCGGACCGCTGTGCGAGCGGTCCTGGCGGCGTCGCGATCGGCTACACCCTCTCCAATCCCGACGGCGACGATGGTGCCCCGCTCACCGATTACGACATCATCGGCGCCGCCGGCAGCGGCACGGGCCTCTTCGCACTGCGCGGTGCGGCCGGCTTCAACCTGCTGTGCATCCCCCCGCTCGCGCGCGAGCGCGA
>JAFAVO010000249.1 GCA_019242385.1 Gammaproteobacteria bacterium
TCCGATCCGGGGTGATCCCTATGAACGAAGAACTGGAACCGGAAGTCCTCAGCTATCGCGAATTCAAGAACCGGGAAACACTCCTCGCGTGGGAGCGGCGCCGTCGTGCCCATGAATCGCGCCCCTTCGGCGGCGGTGGCGAGCGGCCGGCCAATGGCTTCATGCCGCCGGCGACGGAAGTGGGAGCGCCCGCGCCGCGCTGAGCCTCGATTGGCCGGCGCGGAGGGCGCGGCCCCGAGCGCGCTGCGTGCGTACCCGTCGGCCTCAGTGGTGCGAGCACATATACAGCAGCAGGATCACCGGGATCGGCACGCCAAGAAGCCAGAGCAGAACTCCACGTCCCATGTGGCACCTCGTCTAGTGTTCAGTGGGCTCAGTCGCCGGATCGTGTACGAATGCGCCTTCGCGTCGGGCGAGCTGCTCCCGAAAACCCGGCAGCACCTGTGCGAGGGTATCCTTGAGTTTTGCCGCTGCGACTCCGATCAGCGTGCTTTCGATGGCGCGCCAGGCGCGGGAGATCTCCCGCCGCCGGTGATAGGAGTAGTCGCCCGGGCGCTCGATGTCCTCACGTAACGCAACGCGCCGCGGACCCACCGGCCGCGACCCTCCGAGCGCCAGCAGAAGTCCGCCGCCGAACGCGCAGCCGATCCACAGCGCCGGATTACTGCGAAAGTGCCGCCGCCAGTCGACGACCGATCGAACCCGGTCCTCCAGCTCCTCGAGGTTCGAGCGCAGCACCTCGCGCTCGCGATCGATCTGTTGCTCTATGCGGTCCGTCGCGCGGTCCATGGTGCTACTCCTTCATGCGTTCTATGCGTTGGGCGAGCCGCGCCGCACCGCTGCGCAGGCGGCTGACACCGACGCGCAAGAGGATCACGCAGATGATGGCCATAGCGGCGCCGACGATCAGCGCGGCTGCCCAGACGGGCACGACCCGGCTCAATGCGGCAACGGCAGCGAGCAGCAGGAAGAAGCATCCGAGGATCCCGCCCAGTGCCCCTACCACCATGAGGATCACGGTCGGCTGGTAGGCGCGCAGCTCCTCGCGCACGCGCGCCTGTGCCAGGCTGATCTCAGCGCCGAGGATGTCCTGCAGATTCCTCAGCAGATCCGCGAGCAGCTGCGCCACCGAGCGATCGTCGGCACGAGCCTGCGGCTCCGCCCGCAGCGACTGCACCCGCGAGTGCATGGCGTCTAGTCGCGGCTGAGCGCGCGGCCGAGCATGAAGCCGAGTGCCGCCGCGCCAATGAGTGAGGGCCCCGGATTGCGCCGGATCACCTCCATGAGATCACTCAACATGGTCTGCACGTCGTTTTCGCGCAGGTACTCGGCGCCGTAAGCGACGGCATCCGCCGCGCTGTGCGCCGCGCTCGCCACACGCTCGCCCTGCTGGTGCAGTCCGCTCGCTACGCTCTCCAGACCCGCCGCCGCGCCGACACGCGCCTGGTCGGCGCGCTGCGTGGCTTTCGCGCCTACGTCCTGAGCCTTCGCCTTGAGCGTGCCTGTCCGGCCGCCGTCATCGCTGGTGAATCCGGGGTCCTGACCTGATGGCGGATATTCCTGAGCCATGGAGATACTCCTTTAGTGAGTGCGGTGCAGATGTAGCATGCGCCAACCGCTGCCTGCCGTAAGAAGAACGCCTGAGCTGTAGTCAGACGTCGGCTGTCCTGCACCAGCGGGTGGAATGTTCCGACGCAACTCGAGCCAACAGCGCCGAGCGTAGGCACAAGCTGACGTGGCTTGAGCAAGCCACCCGACCGACACAGGACAGCGAGGCTAGCACGCTCGTGTGACATGAGCAGAGCCAACAAGGAAGCCTCGGAGGAGAGCGCCACGGTGCCCGGCGAGTCGTTCGATGTTGCGTTGCGACTCAAGCCCGCGGAGCTCGAAGCGCTCATCGCGCGGCTGTGCGCCTGCGGGACCCGGCGGGTCAAGTCCGCCGCACCCAGGGGTCCCGGCAGCCGCTGTGCTGGCAGGCCCCGCGTGCAGTGGTGCCGCCTCGGCGAGCGGGGCGCTGGGGCCGGGCGATACGCCGATTCACGCTTTGGTTGAGCGCCGCGGCGGCTCACACGACACGCAGGACCACTTTTCCGCCCGCCCCGCGCTCGGCGAGCGTCTGCGCGGCGCGGACATCTGCCAGCGGGACACGCCGCGCGATCGGTATCGTGAGTTTGCCCTGCGCCACGGCGCCGGCCAACGCCGCGAGTCGCCGCGAGTCCGGGTGCGAGAGGTGGGCACGCACCGCCAGCCCGCGCTCGCGCGCGCCCGGTGGCTCCCCCAGGACACTGCCGATGGTGCCGCCCGCTTTGACCTTCTCCAGCAGCCTCTGGAGAGTATCACCACCGACGGTGTCGGCGATTGAGTCGAGGCGCGGAACACGCTGCAGCTCAGCTGCATCATCCAGCGCGATCACATCGACGTGCAGCCCGCGGGCCTCTTCACGTTGGCTCGCGCGAACGCCGGCGATGACCTCCGCTCCGCGTAAG
>JAFAVO010000181.1 GCA_019242385.1 Gammaproteobacteria bacterium
AGCTGCCATTGCTCTGCCGCGCTCATCGAAATCCACCGCCCGATCTCATCACCCGTGCGCAGGCAGCCGATACAGTAGCCGCGCGCATCGAGCGAGCACACATTGATGCACGGGGACGGCGGACGTTCCGCCGGGGTCGGCGTCGACTCCAGGCCCACGGCTCGGCTCACCGCCGGCCCGTCACGGCGCACGCCGTTCGCCGTGCCATCAGCATGCGTTGAATTATGGGGGTGCCTCGCCTATTCTTCAAACGCTTGCTGGCTCATCCCTCCCATAGAAACAAGAACTTGGAGATCTAAAGCCATGAATCTTCTGAACAACCACCGTTACACCCTGATCGCCGGCATCGTCCTCGCGGTGGTGCTCGCGCTGCTGATCGGAGGGGCGCAATTCAACCAGGCGGGGCTCGCACGCTGGTTCCACATCGTGGCGGGGGTGTTCTGGATCGGGCTGCTGTATTACTTCAACGTCGCGCAGACGCCCGCGCTCGCCGACGCGGCGGCTGACAAAGGCGGCCCCGGTGGCGCCGGCATCACCAAGTACGTCGCACCGCGTGCGCTTTTCTGGTTCCGCTGGGCAGCGGTCCTCACCTGGCTCGGCGGAGCGTGGCTGCTCGGATCGAGCCTGCTCAGCGCCTTAACTTTCGGCGCCGTCGGCGATCCCGCCGGTCACAGCGCCTACTACCTGCGCACCATCGGCACCGGCGCCTGGCTCGGCACGATCATGTTGCTCAACGTCTGGGGCATCATCTGGCCGAACCAGAAGAAGATCCTCGGCATCGTCCCGGCGACCGATGAGCAGAAGGCCGCGGCGCGCAAGGCCGCAGGCATGGCTTCGCGGGTCAACTTCCTGCTCTCCATCCCCATGCTCATGTGCATGGCCGGGGCGACGCACGGTCTGCCCTTAATGGGGCGCTGAGCGCCAGCGCGGCCGGTGAGCGCGCTTCCCGCCGATCTCCCGCGGCAGGTCGAGGCCGCGCTGCGTGAGGACCTCGGCAGCGGAGATGTCACGGCCAGCCTCGTGCCGGCTGCGAAGCGCGTGCACGGAAGCGTCATCACGCGCGAGGCCGCGGTGCTCTGCGGACGGCCATGGGCGGATGAGACCTTCCGGCAGCTCGACCCCCAGGTGCAGCTCAGCTGGCAGGCCGCCGATGGTGACCGCATCGCGCCCGGGCAGATCCTCTTCTCCATCGCAGGTCACGCGCGCGCCGTGCTCACTGGTGAGCGCACCGCGCTCAACTTTCTGCAACTGCTTTCGGGCACCGCAACGGCGACACGCGGTTTTGTAGATGCGGTCGCGGGCACCCGATGCCGCATTCTGGATACGCGCAAGACGGTGCCCGGTCTGCGCACCGCGCAGAAGTACGCCGTGCGCTGCGGGGGTGCGCAGAACCTGCGCATGGGTCTTTACGATCAGGTGCTCATCAAGGAGAACCACATCGCCGCGACGGGCTCGCTGACCGCAGCGATCGAGGCCGCGCGGCGCAATGCGGCGGGCCTCGCGATCGAGGTCGAGGTCGAGACGCTGACCGAGCTGCAGGAAGCGCTCGACGCACGACCCGACATCATCATGCTCGATGAATTCTCGCTCGAGGACATGCGCCGCGCCGTCGCGCTCAACCGGGCACACGGCGCAGCCGCGAAGCTCGAAGTCTCCGGCAGCGTGTCGCTCGAGACGGTGCAGTCGATTGCGGCAACCGGTGTCGATTACATCTCGGTAGGCGCGCTCACCAAGCACGTGCGCGCGATCGATCTTT
Source organism: Gammaproteobacteria bacterium (assembly GCA_019242385.1). Taxonomy (GTDB): domain Bacteria; phylum Pseudomonadota; class Gammaproteobacteria; order Steroidobacterales; family Steroidobacteraceae; genus 13-2-20CM-66-19. The sequence goes on from JAFAVO010000181.1 coordinate 1,757, forward strand.
CCATGCGGCTCGACTTCAGGGGCTGAGAGCGGTGACGACCCAGATCGCGCCGGGCAGAGGCACCCGCTCGCCCTGCTGATAGGGCGCGAGTGCCGCGCGCATCGACTCGGCCACAGCCACGCGCAGCGCAGGCGGCTGGCCATCGAGCGCACGGCTGGTGGGTCCGATCCCGAGTGACATTTCCACCGCGCGATCGAGGCCGTCACCTTCGGCGAGATCGAGGGAAAGCTCGCACGGCTCGAGCCGCACGCGGCTGAAGCCGGCGCCTTCGAGAATGCGACGCACGCGCTCTGCCGAAGCGAATGCAAACGGTCCGGGAGCCTCCGGCGGCGTCGCCGGCAGCCGTGGCACGTGCCGGTAGGCTGCCTCGAGCGGCAGCATCAGCCACGGGTTCTCGCGCGGCTCCCGCCAGCAGGCAAAAACCAGGCGCGCGCCGGCCGCAAGTCCGGTGCGCATGTTGGTAAAGGAGCGTGTCGGGTCGGCAAAGAACATCACGCCGAAACGCGAGAAAAGCAGATCCGCCTGGCCCGGGGGAAACGGATAGACCGTCGCATCGCCGAGCGCAAACTCCAATTCCAACCCCGCCGGCTGCTGTTGGCGCGCGCGCTCCAGGAGCGGCGCCGAGATGTCCACCGCGAGCACTCTCCCCGCGGGCGCGACGCGCTTGGCGAGCGCGATCGAGGTCGTGCCGGCTCCGCAGCCGATGTCGAGAACGACTTCGCCCGCGCCCACGCCGGAGCGCTCGATGAGAAGCTGCAGCACGGGTGCGAGCAGCGCATCCTGCGAGCGCTGGTGCGCGACCCAACGCGCGCCGCCTGCGCCATTCCAGTACGCGGCCTCGGCAGCGTTGCGGTCATCTGCGATGGGAAGGACCACGCCCGCATGATACGCGCCGAAAGCGGAGCGCAAGATCCCGCCGTCTGCGAGAGGTGGAGCTTTCTGGCACAACCTCCACCCGGTCATGCGGGTCAAACCGCCATGAACCTCGCAACAGCAACGGCCGCTCTGTGCGGCATCCTGAGCCTCACCGCCGCGTCGACGCAAACCGCCGCGCTCGTGCCATCGCCCGCTGCGGCGCCCGCAGCTCCCGCTGCCGCCCAGCCCGCGGCTTCCGTGGCGCCCGCAGCTCCAGTGAGTCCCGCGGCGCCGGTCAATCCTGCAGCTCCGGTAAGCCCGGCCGCTCCTTCAAATCCGACCGCTCCCGCTCCGGTGAACCCCGCGACGCCGGCCAACCCGGCGCCCATGACCCCTGGGTCGCCGACCACGCCCAATGCCCCCGCGACGCCCAACGCGCCGGTGACGCCGAACCCGGGCGCACCGTCCGCGCCACCGGTCGCGCCGGAGGCACCTGTCAACCCGGAGGCGCCGGTACCTGAGTCCCCCGGGCAGCCCAACCCTCCACCACCACAGATTCCGCAGATGGCGCTCGCGCCGGCGGGGAGCGCTCCCTCGCCCGCGCCGTCAGTCGCGCAACAGGAGTTCTGGCAGTGCTCGAGCGTCGCAGCGACTGCGGACCTCGGGTCCTGCCTGGGCTTGCTGTAAGCGGCTACGGCTTGCTGTAACCGACTGGGCCTTCAGGCCACGGCCGATTTCACCACGCGCTGGGGCTGGGCGATGCCATAGCCCTGCGCATAGTCGACGCCGAGACTGGTCAGCATCTGGATGATCTCGGCGTTCTCGGCAAACTCCGCGATGGTCTGTTTGCCCGTGAGATGCCCGATCTCGTTGATGGAGCGCACCATCTCGCGGTCGATCGGATCGCGCAGGATCTCGCGCACGAAGCTGCCGTCGATCTTCAGGTAATCGACCGGGAAGTGCTTGAGGTAGCCGAACGAGGAAAGTCCGGTGCCGAAGTCATCGAGCGCGAACTTGCAGCCGAGCTCCTTGAGCGCCTGGATGAAGCGGTTGGCCTGGGAGAAGCTGGCGACCGCGGCGGTCTCGGTGATCTCGAAGCAGATCTTCGAGGCATCGAGCCCGCTCTTGTGGAACTGATCGATGACGAAGGGCAGGAACTTGTCATCGCCGAGGCTCTGACCGGAGAGGTTGATCGAGCACTGCAGCAGCTTCTCGCGCTCATCGGCCTCCGACACCAGCCAGCGGAAGGCATTCTCGATCACCCACCGGTCGATCGCGGGTGTGATGCCGTAGCGCTCGGCTGCGGCGATGAAGTCATTCGGGGCGACGATGCGCCCGGTCTCATCCTTCAGGCGCAGCAGCAGCTCGTAATGCGCGCCGGTCTCGGGCCGCTGCAGCGGCTGGATCGCCATGCGAAAGAGCTCGAACCGGCCCTCCTCGAGCGCCGCGTTGATGCGCGCGGCCCACTGCATCTCACGCCGGCGCCGCATGAGCTCGATGTCGTTCTCGGCGAAGCTGTGGACGCGATTGCGGCCGCTTTCCTTGGCGGCGGCACAGGCGGAGTCGGCGGCCGAAAGGATCGAGGCCACATCCTCGTTGTCGGCGGTAATCGGCACCACGCCGATGCTGGCGCCGAGGCGGAAGACGCGGTCCTCCCAGGTGAAGCGGAAGTTGCGCACGCCCTCGCGCAACGTCTCGGCGGTGCGCATCGCCTCATCGAGCGAGCAGCTCTCGAGGAGGATGCCGAACTCATCGCCGCCGAGGCGTGAGAGCGTATCGCGCCAGCGCACCTTGGATTTCAGCAGCGCGCCCACCTGCCCGAGAAGCGCGTCCCCGGCGGAATGCCCGCAGGTGTCGTTCACGATCTTGAACTGATCGATGTCGAGATAGCAGAGCGCGTAGGAGGCCTCGCGTGCCTTGGCGCTCTTCAGCCCCCGCTCGAGGCGGCTCTCGAACTCGCGCCGGTTGACGAGCCCGGTGAGCAGGTCATGGCTCGCGTGGTAGGAGAGGCGGCGGTTGAGCTCGCGCGACTCGCTCACATCGTGGAACACCAGCACACCGCCTGCGACGTGGCCCGAGCCATCGCGGATCGGGGCAGCGGTGCTCTCGACATAGAGCTCGTTGCCGTCGCGGCGGATCAGGAGCATCGGCCGCACCGACTTGATCGGGCGGATGCGGCGGATCGACACGGACAGAGGATTCTCGAGCGGCTCACAGGTCTCCTCGTGGAAGGCGCGGAAAATCTCCTCGACGGGCCGCCCCATGGCGTCCTCGAGACGCCAGCCGGTGAGCTCCTCGGCGACCGGGTTGATGTAGTCGATGGTGGATGAGGCGTCGGTGGTGATGACGCCATCGCCGATCGACTGCAGCGTGATCTGTGCGCTCTCCTTCTCGCGGAACAGCGCCTCCTCGTACAGCTTGCGCTCGGTGATGTCGAGCTCGACGCCGACGAGGCGCAGCAGCCGTCCGTGCTTGTCCACCCGCGCGGTCGCGCGGCTGATCACCCAGCGCCACTCGCCGTTGCGGTGGCGCATGCGATGGGTGCTCTCGAAAATCGGGGTCTTGCCGGCGACGTGGTCGCGGATCGCCGCCTGCACGCGCGCGAGGTCATCCGGATGCACCAGGCTGCGCCAGTCGGGCGAGCCGCGCATGTCATCGTCGCCGTAACCGAGCATCGCCTTCCAGCGCGGCGAGAAGTACACCTCGTTGCTCTCGACGTCGAAGTCCCACAGCCCATCGTTGGCCGCTGCCTGGAAGAGATTGGTGCGCTCCTCGAGCTTGGCGAGCCGCGCCTCGGTGCGGATGCGCTCGAGTCCCGTGGCGAGGCTCGTGCCGATGAGCTTCATGAGCAGCTGCAGGTTGACGTCCCACGCGCCGCGCGGCAGCGCATGCGCGAGTGCCAGGAATCCCGCGGCCTTGCCCTGGGCGGAGAGCGCAACGAGCAGCGCCGAGCCGATGTGGAGCTCGGCAAACTTCGCGGCCTCGACCTGCTGGTCCTTGCGCGGAGCGCCGCTGTCGCGCAGCTCCGAGAGCCGCAGGTGCTCGACGCGCCCCTTCAGCCAGGGAAGGGAATCGAGGCCGGTGCCGGTGAGCCCTTCGGGGCGGCACTGCGCGAAAGCGCTGCGCGCGAGCTGCACGTCGGCGATGGTGCCATCCTCGGGGTTGAGCGCCGCAAGGAAGGCGCAGTCGGCCCCTGTTGCACCGCGCAACAGCTCGAGATTACGGCGGATGGCCTCGTCCATGCCCTCGCGGCGCATGTTCTGGAAGTCCACCGCGATCTTGGTGCAGACGACGTCGATGCCCACGAAAGGT
>JAFAVO010000197.1 GCA_019242385.1 Gammaproteobacteria bacterium
CACTTCCGCTGGCAGATCCGCACCTTCTGGTATGCGCTGCTGTGGCTGGTGGTGTGCGGACTGCTGGCGGTCACCATCATCGGCATTCCGCTGGCGCTGCTCGGTTACGCTGCGCTCGCCGTGTGGATCATCTACCGCGTCGCGCGCGGCTGGCTGGCGCTCAAGGACGGGCGCCCGATGTACGTATGAGACCGTGCGCATCTGCCGCGGCAGGCGCGGTCGCGCTCAGTGTCGCGCTCCTGCTCGCGGGGTGCGGTCAGAAGGGTCCGCTCTACCTGCCCGAGAGGGGCGGTGCCGTGGTCACGGCGCCGGCCGAAGGGCCTCCGCCGGCACCGGTGCCTTCGGGTCAGCCACCCGCGGTATCGCCCGCTCCACAGCCGCAGAGCACCACAGAGCCCCCGCCACCGGGTGGCGCTCCGCCGCCGCCCAAGAAATCCGACACGGACGAGGATCAGAACCCCAAGTAGCCACGTGCACCGGGGGCGCATGCGCACCTGCGTCTCAGGCGCGAATCAGCCGCCTCAGGCGCATATCAGGCCTTAGGCCCGTATCAGGCCGCGCAACGGGCGCGCGCCAGCGCTGTCGGGAAAGACCTCCTGCTCCAGCCTACGCGGTGGCGCTGCCAGGTGCTCTGTCAGCACGCACTTGAGCACAGAGCGCAGGTCCAGGGTCGGTGCGAGATCACGTCCCTGATAGAGGGCGCGCGGCGCCAGCCCGGGCCAGTCGGCCAGCACACGGCCGCCGGCGACCGCACCGCCGAGCAGGAACGCCGCGGTTGCGGTGCCGTGATCGGTGCCGCGTGTGCCGTTGAGTGCCGCGGTCCGGCCGAACTCGGTGAGGAGCAGCACCGCCGTATCGTTCCACGCCGGCCCGAGCTCCTGACGCAACGCCGCGAGCCCCGCATCGAGCTCACCGAGACGCGCGGCGAGCTGTCCCTGCGCCGCACCCTCGTTGGCATGAGTGTCCCAGCCGTGCGTGTCGAACACGGCCACCTTCGGACCCTCCTCGCGCCGCAGGAACTCACCCGCCGCGCGCACCACCTCGGCGTAGCGCGCTTTACCGCGGGCATTGCCGGCGGCCGCCTGCGCCGACATGACATCGGCCGCCGCATCGTCGCCTGCGGCGATGGCGTTGGCGGTGAGCGCATCGGCCAGGCGGGCCGCGAGCAGTCGATCGCCGGCGTAGAGATCGGTGATCCGCGACAGCGTGTCATCATCAGGTGCCAGGAGCTTCGAAGACGACCAGGAAGTGACGGCGGCCGGCCCGCGCATCACGAGCGGCAGATTCTGTCCGAGCGACACGCCCATCTCGCGCCCGGAGGGCGCGCGCACAGCAGTCAGCGCCCGATTGAGCCAGCCGGTCTGCAGCGCGTGCGGCCGCGTCGTGCCATTCTCGAGCACGTCCTGTCCATCGAAGTGTGAGCGCTCGCGATACGGACTCGCGAGCGCATGCAGGACCACGAGCTCGCGCCCCTGGTAGCACTCCTGGAGGAAAACAAGGGATGGGTGCAGACCGAAGAAGCCATCGAGCTTGAGCGCACCTGCGCTCTCCCCCGGTGGATGCAGCGCCAGCTCGCGCCGCAGCCGTGCGTAGTCGGGATCCCCGAGGGGCGGCACCGCCGCGAGTCCATCGAGCGCTCCACGCAGGATCACGAGCACGAAGCGCGATTTGCGCGTGTCGGGTTGCGCGAAGGAGACGCGCGTGGACAGGAGCGCACCTCCTGCAAAGGCTGCGGCGCTCGTGAGGAAATGCCGTCGTTGCATGACCGTACCTCCGCTCAGCGCCGCATGAACTCGGGAGCGGCGAGCAGCAGCGTGAGCGCCTGCGCTGCGCTGGCTGCATGGGCCAGCGCCTGGCGCGTCGCGGTGGTGAGATTGGCGCCGAGCAACTGGGGTGCGAGCTCCAGCGCATCGCGCCGGCTGCCGAGCCGAGCGCCAACGGCGTCCGCCCATTGGATACGCTTCATCAATGCCGACGCGCCGTCCCAGTCGGCGCTGCGGTCCGGCCAGCCGGCGGGCGATCCCGGTTGCCACGTGCGCTGACCGAGGATCTCGAAGGGCGCAAGCGGCGCGCGACCGGCTTCGACCGGCACCGCCAGGCCGCGGAAGCTCGAGACCACGTAGTCGGCGGGTGTCTTGTATTTCGCGAGCGGCTCGAGCCAGGCTTCGCGAGTGTCGACCAAGGCCGCGTAGACACTCGGCAGGTCGCCGCCACTGCGCGCAAACGCATCCGCGAGCCGCGCCACCACCTGCGGTGGAGGCTCATCGGTGATGAAGTGCCGGGCGAGCTTGGTGGCGATGAAGTGCGCCGTGGCGCGCTCGCGCGCGAGATCGCGCAGCACCGCGGCGCCCTGACCGAATCCCTCATCCGCGTAACGCCGGCCGCGCACCATCTTGGCTCCAGGCTCGTGCAGCTCCGCCCGGAACACGAAGCGGCCGGGCTCGCCACCAGCGAAGCGACCACCTTCCCCACCGATCGACCATCCGGTGAGCACCTGCGCGAAGCTGGTCACGTCCTGCTGCGTGTAGCCCCCGCCGACCCCGAGGGTGTGCAGCTCGAGAATCTCGCGCGCGAGGTTCTCGTTGATGCCGATGCGTGGGGCCTCGCGGCGCGCGCGCCGCTGCGCTACGGGCGAGTTCGGGCCGACCGAGAGGTAGTTATCGAGGTAGAGCTGCATGGCGGGATGCGTCTCGACCGCGAGCAGCAGGTCCGTGAAGCTGCCGAGCACGTGGGGCCGGATGGCTTCGCGCTCGAAGCTGCCGGCGAGACCGGCGAGAAACTGCTTGTCGATGGAGACTGCGAAGTGGTTGGTCCAGAACTGCGTCAGCCGCTCGAGGAAGGGCCGCTCGGTGGACACCGCGAGCCGCAGCCGCGCGGTCGCCTCGGTGGCATAGATCGGGCGCAGGAACTGCGGCAGCCGCTGCTGCGCGGGCTCATCGGCCGCCGCCCCGCCCTGGGCGGCTTGCTGGCGGCGCTCGGCCTGGATCTCCCGCCGCAACTTCAGTGCCTGTGCAAGGATCTGCGCGGAGCTCAGCAGCTCTGCGTCTGCGAGTGACGGGGGCGGCGCGCGCAGCTGTGTCCGCAGCCAGCCACGCGCATCGGCACCGATCAGCGCGAGCTCGCCGGGGCGCGCGCCGAGGCCAAAGCGGTTGGCGGCGATGGCAGCTGTAATGTCCTCAGACATGCGCTAGATAGCGCGGCGCGCAGCGCGGGGTTGACCGTAGCCGCTGCAGCGCGTCCGTTATACTCGCGGCCCGCTTTCGATTTCACTTTCCATGGCGCGCAATCCCGACCTCGTTCTCGTCGACGGCTCGTCTTATGTCTACCGGGCCTTTTACGCCGCCCCCGCCGTCGCGCGGCTGGCGACTACGCGCGGGGAGCCGACCGGCGCGGTGCTGGTCGTCATCAACATGCTCAACAAGTTGATCAAGGACTTCCGCCCGCACCACATCGCGGTGGTGTTCGATGCGCCCGGCAAGACCTTCCGCGACCAGCTGTTCGCGGAATACAAGGCCTCGCGGCCCGGCATGCCCGATGAGCTGCGCGCGCAGGTGCCGCCATTGCTCGCCATCATCGAGGCGCAGGGGCTGCCGCTGCTGCGCGAGCCGGGCGTCGAGGCGGACGATGTCATTGGTACGCTCGCCTGTCGCGCGGCGCGCGCCGGTCAACAGGTGCTCATCTCCACCGGCGACAAGGACATGGCGCAGCTGGTGAGCGAGTCCATCACCCTCATCAACACCATGACCGACTCGCGTCTCGACCGCGAGGGCGTCAAGCTCAAATTCGACGTCTACCCCGAGCAGATCGCCGACTACCTCGCGTTGATCGGCGACGACATCGACAACATCCCCGGCATCGACAAGGTCGGGCCGAAGACCGCGGCAAAGCTGCTCGCACAATACGGCAGTCTCGATGAGCTGATCGCGCACGTGGGGGAAATTCCCGGCCGGGTCGGGGAGAACCTGCGGACGGGGTTGACGCGGCTCGAGCTGTCGCGGCGTCTCGCCACCATCCGCACCGATCTCGAGCTCTCGGTCTCACTCGAGGCGCTCACCCCGCGCACGCCCGATGTGGCGAAGCTCCGCGAGCTCTACAACCAGCTCGAGTTGCGTGGACCGCTGCGGCAGCTCGAGACGGGCGAAGCGGCGATCGCTGCAGATGTGTCCATTCCGCCGCCGCCGCCGACCCCGGTGATAACCGCTGGCGCCGAAGCGCCCGGGACGCGGCAGTACGCGACGCTCACCGACTGGGAGGCGCTCGGGCACTGGCTGAGATTGCTCGAGGAGGCCGAGCTCTTCGCCTTCGACATCGAGACGACGAGTCCCGAGTACATGCGCGCCGAGATCGTTGGTCTCTCGTTCGCCCTCGGCGCAGGCCGCGCCGCGTATGTGCCCCTCGCACACGCCTATCCGGGTGCTCCGGATCAGCTGCCGCGCGCCGAGGTGCTCGCGCGGCTCAAACCGCTGCTCGAGGATCCCGCGCGCGGCAAGGTGACTCACGACATCAAGTACGTCGCGCACGCGCTGGCGCACGCGGGCATCACGCTGCGCGGCATGCGCTTCGACACCATGCTCGAGTCGTACGTACTGAACAGTGTCGCCACCAACCACGAGATGGACTCCGACGCGCACCGTTATCTCGGGCTACGCCCGCTCAGCTACACGGACCTGACCGGCAGGGGCGCCAAGCAGATCGGCTTCGATCAGGTCCCGGTGGAGCGCGCGAGCGAGTACGCCGCCGAGCACACCGACATGACGCTGCGCCTGCACCAGGCGCTGTGGGCGCAGCTGAGCGGTTTTCCGCCGCTGGCGCGCCTGTATAAGGAGATCGAGCAGCCGCTCGTGCCGGTGCTGCTCGCCATGGAGCAGCATGGGGTGCTGGTCGATCGTGAGCAGCTGCGCGTGCAGAGCCGCGAGTTCGCGCGCCAGCTGCAGGAACTGCTGCTGCAGGCGCACCGCGAGGCCGGGCACGAATTCAACATCGAGTCTCCGCGCCAGCTGCAGCAGATCCTCTTCGAGCGGCTGCAGCTGCCGGTGCGCCGTCGCACCCCGACCGGGCAGCCCTCGACCGCGGAGGATGTGCTCGAGGATCTGGCGGCAAGCTATGCCCTGCCGCGCCTGGTGCTCGAGTACCGCGCACTCGCCAAGCTCAAATCCACCTACACCGACAAGCTCCCGGAGCTGGTGAACGAGCGCACCGGGCGCATCCACACCAGCTACGCGCAGGCGGTCGCCGCGACCGGCCGCCTCTCCTCGGTCGAGCCTAACCTGCAGAACATTCCGATACGGCATCCCGAAGGGCGCCGCATCCGCAAGGCTTTCATCGCGCCGCCCGGCTCGGTGCTGCTCGCGGCGGACTACTCGCAGATCGAGCTGCGCATCATGGCGCACCTTTCAGGAGATGAGAGCCTGCGGGCCGCTTTCGCCGAAGACCGCGACGTGCACCAGGCGACCGCCGCCGAGGTGTTCGGTGTCGAGCTCGAGGCGGTCAGCGCGGATCAGCGCCGCACGGCCAAGGTGATCAATTTCGGTCTCATGTACGGCATGTCCTCCTTCGGCCTCGCGCGCAATCTCGGCATCGAGCGCAGCGCGGCGCAGCAGTACGTCGAGCGCTACTTCCAGCGCTACCCCGGAGTGCGGCGGTTCATGGACGACATGCGCGTGCAGGCGCGCGAGCTCGGCTACGTCGAGACCGTGTTCGGCCGCCGCCTCTATCTGCCGGACATCCGCTCAGGCAATCCTCAGCTGCGGCAGTATTCCGAGCGGGCGGCCATCAACGCCCCGATGCAGGGCACCGCCGCGGACATCATCAAGCGCGCAATGGTGAACGTGCACGAGTGGTGCCGGGAGTCGGCGGCGCCGGCGCGGCTGATCATGCAGGTGCACGATGAGCTCGTGCTGGAGGTGCGCGCGGATGCGCTCGAGTCCGTGGCTGCCGCGGTGCGCGAGCACATGCGGCGCGCAGCCACGCTCACCGTTCCGTTACGCGTCGATGTGGGCAGCGGTGCCAACTGGGACGAGGCGCACTAGCGGCCGGCTGTGTTACGGTCCGGCGCTTTCAGCCCTGAAGGAGCTTTCATGCGCAAAGCAATGCTGCTGCTGAGCCTGTCGGCGCTCGGCGCCGGTGCGGCGCACGCGGCGAACGGATTCTTTTACGTGGGCGTCGGGGTCGTGCGTAACTCCCTGAGCGACATTACCTCGATCGGCGGCCTGCCGGAGCTCAAGAACACGTCCTGGAAAGCCTATGGAGGCGTGCGTCCGCTCGACTGGCTCGCGGTCGAAGCCGACTACATCGATCTTGGCAGCAACAGTGGCACGAATGCGTCTGGTTCGAGCGGAAACACGAACGGCAGCGCGTTTGCCACTTACGCCGTTGGCTTCCTGCCGATTCCGCTACCGATCGTGGACGTCTTCGGTAAGGCGGGCTTCGCGCGCTGGAAGTACGACGGCAGTGTCACGGCACCCTCTTCCAGTCCTTTGGGTTTCTCGACACGGGGTACCGATTTCGCCTGGGGCATCGGCGTGCAGGCCCACCTCAGCATGGTCGGCGCCCGGCTCGAGTACGAAAACTTCAACGTACCCAACACCAGCGGTGCCCGCGTAACGTCGCTTTCGGTGTTTCTGAACCTGTGACCCCGCCGAGCCGGTGACCCCGCCGAGCCGGTGACCCGGCTGCGTAATGGCTGAGCTACCGTCCTAGTCTGTGGCGCCAAAGAGACAGTTCCTTAAGCAAGCTTATGATTGGCATAGGTATTTTTTAAAGGACAGAATGGAACTCTGCTGAGGCACGCGCGTCGAACCTAACGAGTGCATCGCACTCCCCGCTTCCCTCCCTGAGCGGGTAGACCCGGTTCATGAGACCTGTGCCGGGTTAGTCTGCCCCGGCGGTGACCCCGCCGGGGTTTTTTATTGCGCGTCCCTATTTCGGCGGCCGGATTGAGAGCCAGGCCGCGACCGTATCCTGGGCTTGCCGTACGCCC
>JAFAVO010000212.1 GCA_019242385.1 Gammaproteobacteria bacterium
AGCTTGCCCGAGCGCGTGCGCGGGAAGTCGGGCACCGCGATGATGCGGGCGGGCACGTGGCGCGCCGTGGTATGCATGCGCACGGTGCTGCGGATCTGCTTGCGCAGTTCCTCATCGAGCCGTGCCTCGCCGCGCAGGCGCACGAACAGCACGATGCGGACATCGCCCTCCCAGTCCTGGCCGATGGCGAGCGCCTCGGCAACCTGCGGCAGGCTCTCCACCGCGGAGTAGATTTCCGCGGTGCCGATGCGCACGCCGCCGGGGTTCAGCACCGCATCCGAGCGGCCGTAGATGACCAGGCCATCGTGCGCGGTGATCGCAGCGTAGTCGCCGTGATGCCAGACGCCGGGAAAGCGCTCGAAATACGCCGCCCGATACCTGGTGCCCTGCGGATCGTTCCAGAACCCGAGCGGCATCGAGGGGAAGGGAGCGACGCAGACCAGCTCGCCGCGCTCACCAGGGAGCGGGCGCCCCGCATCGTCGAACACCTCGACCGCCATGCCAAGGCCGCGGCACTGGAGCTCGCCGCGGTGCACCGCTCGGGTGGGGCAGCCGAGTGCGAAACAGGAGACGATATCCGTGCCGCCCGAGATCGAGGCGAGCAGCAGATCGCTTTTCACCGCACGGTAGACGTAGTCGAAGCCCTCGGGCAGCAGCGGCGATCCGGTCGAGAGCAAGGTGCGCAGCGCTGTCAGATCCACGGACTGCGCCGGAACGAAATCGCTCTTCTCGAGGGAGGAGAGGTACTTCGCGCTGGTACCGAAGACCGTGAGGCGCTCCTGCTGCGCCATTTGCCAGAGCGTACCCGGCCCCGGGTGCAGCGGACTGCCATCGTAGAGCACCAGCGTCGCCCCGCTAGCGAGCGCGCTCATCAGCCAGTTCCACATCATCCAGCCGCAGGTGGTGAAGTAGAAGATCCGATCGTTGCGCCGCAGGTCGGTGTGCAGCAGATGCTCCTTCTGATGCTGCAACAGCGTGCCGCCGGCACCGTGCACGATGCACTTCGGCGCACCGGTGGTGCCGGAGGAGTAGAGGATGTAGAGCGGATGGTTGAAGGGAAGCGCGGTGAACTCGTGCGGCGCCGCCGGGTTGCCGAACTCCCCCCAGAGCATCGCGCGCCGTGCGGCACTGCCGAGCGCGTCGAGCCGCGGCTCCTGCGCAAGATACGGGATGACGATGATCCTTTCGACCGCATCGAGCTTCGAGAGCACCTCGGACATCGGCTGCAGCGAATCGAGCCGCTTGCCGGCGTAGTAGTAGCCGTCCGCCGTGAACAGCACTTTAGGCGCGATCTGGCCGAAGCGATCGAGGACCCCGTGCACGCCGAAGTCCGGGGAGCACGAGGACCAGATGGCACCACAGCTGGCACTCGCCAGCATCGCGATCGCGGCCTCGGGGATATTCGGCAGGTAGCCGGCGATGCGGTCGCCGGGCACTACCCCGGCGGCCCGCAGGCCAGCCGCGACGCGTGCGACCTCGGCGCGCAGCTCACGGTAGGAAACGCTGCGGCGGGCGCCGCGCTCGTTGCAGAACACGAGCGCGGGCTGATCGTCTGCGTAGCGCAGCAGATTCTCGGCAAAGTTGAGCTGCGTGTCGGCGAAGAAGCGTGCGCCGGGCATCTGATCCGGGTTCTCGATGACCGGGCCGGAGCCCCAGGTGGCGCGCACGTCGGCAAAGCGCGCCAGCTCCGTCCAGAAAAGGTCGATCGAGCTCAACGACCACGCATACAGATCATCGTAGTCGTGCAGCTGCAGCCCACGGCGCGCATTCAGGCAACGGATGAAGCGCGTCAGGTTCGCGTCCGCGACGCGCGCGGGAGAGGGACGCCACAGCTCGGCCATGGGCAGATGCTACAACGACTGATAGTTCGGGCCAGAGCCGCCCTCGGGGGTAGTCCAGGTGATGATCTCGTAAGGGTCCTTGATGTCGCAGGCCTTGCAGTGCACGCAGTTGGCGGCGTTGATCTGCAGGCGGCGGCCGCCACTGCCGTCATCGACCAGCTCGTAGACGCCGGCCGGGCAGAAGCGCTCGCATGGATTGCCGAACTCGCCGGTGCAGCGCTCGATGCAGATGCGCGTGTCGGCGACCTTCAGGTGCACCGGCTGGCTCTCCTCGTGGGTATTGCCGGCAAAAAACACGAACGACACCCGGTCGCGCGGCGGCAGGGTACGCTCCACCCAGCGGCGGTCCGGAGAGTGGAACTGATCGAGCCTGGCGAGGCGTGACCAGTCGGCGCTGTTCTTCAGCGTCCACGGAGAGTGACCCCCGGTGAGCATCTCCCATGCCGAGTTGAGCAGGCCCGGCCACATGCCGCGCTTGAACCCGGGCTTGAAGTTGCGGATCCGCTGCAACTCGCGTCCGCCCGGGGAAGCGCGCCAGAGGGCATCGAAGCCCGCGCCGCCACCGGTCGCGGCGATGTGCTCGCCCGCAAGGGTGCCGCTGCGGATCGCCTGGTGGACACCCTTGATCTTCGCAAAGTTGAGCGTGCCGCCCGCATCTCCAACGAGGATGGCGCCCGGCATCTCCAGGGTCGGCGTCGACTGCCAGCCACCGGCGGCGATGGTGCGCGCGCCGGCGGAGATGATTTCTCCGCCCTCGAGCAGCCACTTCACCTGCGGGTGGTTCTTGTACTGCTGGAAGGCCTCGAAGGGCGCGAGGCGCGGATCCTGATAGTCGAGACCGACGATGTAGCCGACGTACACCCGGTCGTTGTCGAGGTGGTAGAGGAAGCTGCCCGCGTAGGTGCGCGGGTCCGCCGGCCAGCCGAGGGCGTGCTCGATGCGCCCCGGGCGCACGCGCCCGGGCGGCAGCTGCCACAGCTCCTTGTAGCCGAGCGCGAAAGTCTGCGGACAGTGGCCGCGCGCAAGATCGAAGCGCGCGAGGAGCTGCTTGGCGATCGAGCCGCGCGCGCCTTCAGCCAGCACGGTGAGTGGTGCGTGGATCTCCACGCCCGGGGCGAAGTTCGGGCCAGGCTCGCCGTTGCGCGCGAGTCCCATGTCCCCGATGCGCACGCCTCGCACCGCGCCGCCCTCCTCAAAGAGCGCCCCGGCCGCCGCGAAGCCCGGAAATACCTCGACCCCCAGGCTCTCGGCTTTGGTAGCGAGCCAGGCGGTCAGCTGACCGAGGGAGATGATGTAGTTGCCGTGGTTGTTGAAAGGCGTCGAATAGGTCATCGAGCGCGGCAGCAGCTTCACCAGCCACGCCGGTACCGGCCTCCATGAGCCTGTCCTGGTGAAGATGCGGAAGTCATCCTCGGTCGCCGGCACCTTCATGCCGGTGTATTCCCGCGACCACTCGGGCAACAGCTCCTCGAGCGGTCCCGGCTCGAGCACCGCGCCCGAGAGCGAATGGGCGCCGACTGCCGAGCCCTTCTCGAGCACGCACACGCTCAGCGCCGGCTTGAGCTGCTTGAGGCGGATTGCGCAGGCGAGCCCCGCCGGACCTGCCCCTACGATGACGATGTCGTACTCGAGGGACTCGCGCTCGATGGCCGCCGCGGCGCTCATTTACCTGGGCTGCATACGGATCGCGCCATCGAGACGGATCGTCGTGCCATTCAGCAT
>JAFAVO010000141.1 GCA_019242385.1 Gammaproteobacteria bacterium
ACCACACCGCCGCCGGCCGCGACGCTCAACTCGGTCGCCGAGATCCTCGCCGAGCTGCGCGCAGGGCGCATGGTCATCATCATGGATGATGAGGACCGCGAGAACGAAGGCGACCTCATCATGGCCGCGGAGCACGCCACCGCCGAGGCGGTGGCCTTCATGATCCGCCACACGAGCGGCATCATCTGCGTACCGATGGAAGAGGCTGCGCTCGCGCGGCTCGATCTGCCGCAGATGGTCCCGGTCAACAGCGAGTCGCACCGTACCGCCTTCACCGTGTCGGTGGATCTGCGGGTCGGCACCACGACCGGTGTCTCCTCCGCCGACCGCGCCGCGACCATCCGCGCCCTCGCCGACCCCGCATCGAGCTCCGCAGATTTCGCCCGCCCGGGACACATCTTTCCGCTGCGCTCGCGCCGCGGCGGGGTACTGGTACGCGCCGGCCACACCGAGGCAGCGGTGGACCTGTGCCGGCTCGCCGGGCTCACTTCGATGGGTGTGCTGTGCGAGGTCATGAATGATGATGGCAGCATGGCGCGCCGGCCACAGCTGCAGGAATTCGCGCGTGTGCACGGCCTGAAGATCGGCACGATCGCCGATCTCATCCGGCATCGCCTGCGCACCGAGCGTACGGTGATCCGCATCTCCGAGCAGAGCGTGCAGACCGAGCTCGGACAATTCTGCCTGTATGCCTACCAGGATGAAGTCAGTCTGGAAGTGCATGTGGCACTTGCGCACGGCCGGCTTGACGGTCCGGACATCCCGCTCGTGCGGGTGCATGTCGCCGACACCCTGCGCGACCTGCTCGGGGTGCGTGCGAGCGCGCGCGCCTGGACGCTGCGCGCGGCGATGCAGCGCATCGTCGAGTCGGGGAACGGAGTCGTGGTCGTGCTGCGCCAGCAGGAGAGCCCGCGGGAGCTCGCCGCAGCCGTCCGCGCCTTCGCCGCGCCTGCGGCCACGACCGTGGCAGGCGAGGGCAGCGCCGAGAGCGTCGAGGGAACGGTGCTGCGCACCTTCGGTGTCGGCGCACAGATCCTCAAGGATCTCGGGGTGAAGCGCATGCGCGTGCTGTCGGCGCCGAAGCAGATGCACGGTATCTCCGCCTTTGGCCTGGAGGTCGAGAGCTACGTCGGGGATGATGGATGAGCGCCGAGCTCATCGAAGGGGAAGCGAGCGCGCGCGGGCGCCGCGTCGCGATCGTGGCGGCACGCTTCAACGACTTCATCGTCACCAGCCTGCTCAAGGGGGCGCGCGCCGCCTGGCACGAGCACGGTGGCAGCGCCGCGGATCTCACCGTGGTGCGCGTGCCGGGAGCTTTCGAGCTGCCGGTAGTGGTGCGCCGGCTCGCCGCGAGCGGCCGTTATGACGCGGTAGTGGCGCTTGGCTGCGTGATCCGTGGCGACACACCCCACTTCGACTACGTCGCCGGCGAAGCAGCGCGCGGCCTGCAGCTCGCGGGCCTGGAAACCGGCATACCGGTGTCATTCGGGGTGCTGACGGTGGACTCGCTCGAGCAGGCGCTCGAGCGCGCCGCCACGACCGCCGGCAACAAAGGCGGCGAAGCCATGGAGAGCGCGCTCGAGATGGCCGCCGTCATGGCGCGGCTGTGAACACCGGGGCGAACCACCCGCAGGGAGCGCGCAGCTACAGCGGCACGCGCAGCGTCGCGCGCAAGCTCGCTTTGCAGGCGCTGTACCGCTGGCAGCTGAATGCCGCGCCGTGGCAGGACCTGGTGCAGGAATTTGGCGAAGCCGAGGACATGTCGCGTGCGGATGCCGAATATTTTCGCACCCTGGTCGAGGGCGTCTGGCGCGGCCATGACGAGCTCGACGCGCGCCTGGCGACCTTCGCGGACCGCGAGCCGCGTCTGCTCGATCCGGTCGAGCGCGCAGCGCTGCTGATCGCGCTTTATGAGCTCAGCGCGCGACCGGAGGTGCCTTACCGGGTGGCCATCAACGAGGCAGTGACGCTCGCCAAGCGCTTCGGCGCCACCGATGGCTTCAAGTTCGTGAACGCCGTGCTCGATCGCGCCGCGCGCGCGCTGCGCCCGCACGAACACTGATTCATGGGGCAAAAGTCGCCTGCGGCGGCTTGTCCGATTGCCGAAAGCGGCCTGCGGCCCTTTCAGCGGCGCGAGCCAGAGGCGCGACTCCGGCTCGCTTTGCCGGACATCGGCTCCGTTACCGGCGGCAAAGAGCGTGGCTCGAAGCGCGCTGCCACGATCGCCTCAGCAGCCGAACACTTCGTGGCAAACTGGACGCAGGGGTCTTTGCCGCCTGCGCAGGTAGCTCATGCCCATCGGAGAGTCGGAGCTGATCGAGCGTTACTTCCGCGGTTGCGGTGCCGAGCGCGCCGACGTCGTGCTCGGCATCGGCGATGATGCGGCGCTCATGCGCGTGCCCGGCGGCTGCGAGCTGGTCGCCGCCACCGACACCCTGGTCGCCGGAGTGCACTTTCCACCGGACTCCCCGGCGGAGTCGGTAGGCCACCGCGCACTCGCGGTCAATTTGAGCGACCTGGCGGCGATGGGTGCACGGCCCGCGTGGGCGCTGTTGGCTCTCACCTTGCCGCAGGTGGATGAGACCTGGCTCGAGGGCTTCGCCACGGGCCTGGGCGAGCTCGCACGTACCCACGCAGTCGCGCTCATCGGTGGCGATACGACGCGTGGACCACTGTGCATCAGTGTGCAGCTGCTCGGCTTCGTTCCCGCCGGCGCGGCCCTCACCCGCAGCGGCGCCCGCGCCGGCGATGTGCTCTTCGTCTCCGGCACCTGTGGCGATGCGGCGGCCGGGCTGGCGCTCGAGCAACGCCGGCTGCAGGCCCCGCCCGAGGCGCGCAGCTGGCTGCGCGAGCGTTTCCTCTTTCCCACCCCGCGGGTCGCTCTCGGTGAGGAGTTGCGCCGCTTCGCGAGCGCCTGCATCGATGTCTCCGACGGTCTGCTCGGTGATGCGGGCAAGCTCGCGAGCGCCAGCCACGTCGGCGCGGAGCTCGCCTGGAACGAGCTGCCGGTATCCGATCCACTGACGGCGCTGCTCGGTGAGCGGCGCGCGCGCGAGCTGGCGCTCACCGGTGGGGACGACTACGAGCTTTGTTTCGCGGTGCCGCCGGCCAACATCGCGCGCCTGCTGATGCAACTGCCGCCGCAGGAGTGGCGCTACACGCGCATCGGCGCGCTGCGGGCGGCACCGGGTGCGGTGGTGGTACGCGATGGGACTGTGATGGAGTTCTCGCATTCGGGTTATCAGCATTTTTCCTGAGCGCCGCGGACGCGGGCGGCGCGCGCGTTCCGCTGACGCCGCGTGCACCGCGAATCGCGTG
>JAFAVO010000179.1 GCA_019242385.1 Gammaproteobacteria bacterium
AGCCCGATCTGGCACTCCCCGCCATCGAGGATCACGCGCACCGTGTCGGCGAACTCCTCACGTACGTGCTCGGCGCGCGTCGGCGAGAGCCGCCCGTAGCGGTTGGCAGAGGGCGCGGCAATGCCGCCACCGAAAGCAGTGAGCAGCTGCTGGGCCATGGGGTGTGCCGGCACACGGATCGCGATCGTGTCCTGTCCCCCAGTGATCACGTCATGCACGTTGGGCGCGCGGGGCATCACCATGGTGAGCGGACCCGGCCAGAAAACCTCGGCGAGCCGCGCAGCGCCCTCGGGCACGTCACGCACCCAGCGATGCAGGTAGCGCGGGCTGTCGAGGTGCACGATCAGCGGGTGATCGGGCGGACGGCCCTTCACCTCGAACACACGGCGCACGGCGGCTGGGTTCTGCGCATTGGCCCCCAGCCCATAAACGGTCTCGGTCGGAAAAGCCACGAGCTCGCCATCGCGCAACGCCTGCACGGCGGTCTCGATCTCGACCTGGGTGGCTCTTACGACACGCACCATAAGTGAGGGCGGATTCTATCAGCCGTCGGCGATCAGACCCCGCATGTTGCAGGAAAGCATCAGCGGGTGGAGGTGCATGGCGCACAGGCGAGACGGGCGTCGCGGTGCAGGCGCCTGAGGCACTCGCTGTCTTGACAGTCGCGACGCTGCCCCGGCGCGCGGGCCGTGCTACTCGAGGGCGCGGCGTGACCAGCTGCCATCGCCGCTGCGCGTCAGCTCGTACGCCGGCCAGTAGTGCTTGTCGAGCTTGAGGGTGATCACCTCGGGTGCGTTGTTCCAGGTGATCGTCTTCAGGCGCACCGAGGAGCGGTCGGGGCGCCCGGTCACCACCTTGAGGAAGCTGTCGAGATCCGGCGTCGGGACCCCATCCACCTCCAGGATTCGCCGTCCGGGGTAGAGGCCGTAGCGGGTGGCCGGGGACCCGTAGGCGAAGTAGGCGACGTATACGCCCCTGGGCTCGACACCCCGCTGCACACTCATCGCGCGGTGCGGTGCCTGGAGGGTGGCTCCCCCCCATTCGACCAGCCGATCGACATCGGTGCCGGGCAGCTGCGTGGTCGCGACCTCGAGGGTCTGTTCCGACTTGCCGCGCCACACGGTGACCTTCACGCGCTCCTTATCCGCGGCCGCGCGCTCGACCTCGCGGAAGCGCGTGACCACCGTGCCATCGATCGCGAGCAGCAGGTCGCCCTGCTGCAGCTGCTCGGCGGCGGCGGAGCCACCGGCGAGACGCACGATGGTGAGCGCCTGGCGGCGGGTCGGGGTGTGCTGCGCCAGGCGCTGCGTCCAGGCATCGGAGAGGCCGATCTGCCGTGCACTCGCCAGCGGCAGCACGCCGAGCTCCGCATCGAGCGAGTGCAGCGGACGATGCGTGCGCACCCGGTCGATCATGTCCGCGACGAGCTCGATCGGCACCCCGCGCGTATCCTGGGCGATCTCGCGGCCATTCTCGTACGCGAAGCTCGACCAGGTGCCGAGCACTTTGCCGTCCTTGTCGGTGAGGACGCCGTCGAACTCATTCGGTGGATTGACGAGCTGAATGGTCTCGATGTTGCTGTCACGGAAGCGCATGGTGCGCGAGAGTGGCAGCTCGAGAGGCTCGATGCCGGCGATCTGCGTGATGCGCGAGCGCATCTGGCTGTCCGCGCCCAGCCCGACGGCCCACAGTGACTCCCCGGGCACGAGCTCGCGCGGCGCGAGCTTCGCCGCGCGCACCGGGGTGTTGCCGATGAGGTGCGGATCGTAGGCCACCACCGCGTAGTTATGCAGCGGATGGACATACACCACCCGGCCCGGGACCTGCACGGTCCCGGCGAAGGTGACCGTCACATCGCCGACCGTTACCGGGACCGTGTTGCGGTCGACCACCACCAGGCCGCGCTCGGCATCCACCACCAGCCCCGTGCCGTGGTAGTTGCGCTCGGTGATACCCGAGACCGAGTACGGCATGTCGAAGGTCACCATGGCGAGCGAGGGGGCCAGCGCATTCATGCGTGGGTCGCTGAAATGCGGAAACGCCGTGGCGCTCACCGGCACCGGCTTCGGCGCCGGCCCCGCAGTGAGGTCACGGCAGTCCCACACTCCACGGTTGTCGTCGCGGTCGCAGTGGTGCGCCGGGAACCACAGCCGGTCCATGCGCACCACCCGCAGGTCGGTATTGTTGGGGTCATCGATGGTGAGATAACGCACGGTGGCGCGATCGCCATCGCCGAGCTGCGCGATACCGCTCTCGAACTGCTGCAGCGTATCGGTACGGCTGCCGTTGAGGTTGAGGATGACCGCACCGCGCGGGATGCTGGCGGCACCGAATACGTAGCCCGGGTTGGCGATATAGATGCCGCGCGCCGGTACGTTGAAGTGCCGGGCCTGCTGGTACGAGAGGGCGTTAACAACCGAGTCGCCGAACTCCGCGTAGGCGCTCGGGGTGATGGCGTGCAGGTCACCGACCGGCAACTTGGCGGACACCAGCTTGCCACCGCGCTCGAGCTCCAATTCGACATCGCTCCCGACCGAGGAGTCGAGCACGTCCTCGAGCGGCTCGAACTGCGCCACGTAGCGGCCGTTGAGCCGCAACAGGATGTCACCGGGCTGCAGCACCTTCTCGCTCGGAGAGCCGGGCAACACCTCGGTGACCACCAGCATGCCGGTGTTGCGCGGAAAGTCCTTGCGCACCGCGGCTTGCGTTCCCGCATCGAGCCCGAGGCGCTCGAGCTCGTCGTAAGGCATGTAGTTGAAGACGGTATAGAGCGTGCCGCGGGTGACCGGCTTGCCCTGCTGGATGAGGTTCAACGCGCGCCGCACGCGCCCGAGCGGCAGGTAGAAGCTCGAGGCCGAGCCGTTGGCGCCGCCGGCATTCAGTGCCACGACGCGCCCGCGGATGTCGATGACCGGGGAGCCGGATGAGCCGCCGGAGGTCCCGGAAGCCGCCTGCAGATAGAAGGTGTTGAAGTCGTTGTACTTGGTGACCCCGTACTCGGGCGCGTCGCGATCGAGCCGCGCCAGCGTGCCGGCGAGAATCGAGAGCTGCTCGCCGGCGTTGTTGCCGACTACGCGGATCTCGCGGCCGATCTGCGCGCCTTCCGGGTAGAGCGCCAGCGCGCGCGGCTTGATGAATCGCAGCTTCTGCGGATCGTAACGGTAGAGGCCGAAGTCGTGCACCGGATCGCGGTACACCGGGTAGAGCTGGACCTCCTCGCGGTTGAGGAAGGTAGCCTCGGAGGTGACCGGACCCGGAGTGACCACGTGGCGGTTGGTGAGTATCAGCCCGTGCTCGGCATCGACCACAAAGCCGGTGGCCTGGGCGGTGTTGTTCCATTCGGTATCGAAAGCGCGCGTCTGGTCGACGTCGATCGAGACCACGCTGCTCGCAATGCGCTGCAGGGTCACGGCCCAGTCCGGATTCTCCTCGACCGCGGCCGCCTGCTCGGCAGCGACCGCAGCTGAGCCCTCCGGGCCACCGGGCGGCGGCGCAGTGCGAGGCGGAGGCGGGCTCACCTGCGGCCCGGGTACCGGCGGTTCGGGCACCGCCACCGCCGGTGCGGGACTCGTCGCGGCGGCGGCCGGGCTGGCCGCGGCGGCGGTGGGACTCGCGCCTCTCGCAGTCGAAGCGGTAGCAGGTGCGCCATCGCCCGCGTGCACGGCATGACTCAGCAGCAGCAGCAGGCACAGCGAGGCGCAGCGCAATTCTCTCACCATCGACTTTCCCTAACGTCCGAGCAACACCAGCAGCCACACCACCGTCAGCAGCACGAAGGACATGAACACCGCGGCGGAGCCGATGTCCTTGGCCAGGCCGGCGAGCTGATGCCGTTCGAAGCCGATACGGTCGACCGTCGCCTCGATTGCGCTGTTCAGCAATTCCACGATCAGAATCAGCAGCATCGGCGCGATCAGCAGCGCCCGCTCCACCCCGCTGTGACCGAGCCAGAGAGCCAGAGGTATGACGAGCGTTGCCAGCGCGAGTTCCTGGCGAAATGCGGCTTCCTCACGGAAGGCACCGACCAGTCCGTTCGCGCTCGCCGCCAGCGCACGCAGCACCCGCAGCAGCCCGCGCGGTTTGTAGCGGCCTACAGTTGCGCCGTTGGCTTCCATGTGAGATCCAGCTGGCGGGCCGCGCGCACATCATCGAGGCGCCGGACCGGCATGGTATGCGGTGCGCTCGTCACCCGCCCGGGTTCCTCTTCTGCCTCTTTCTGAATCTGGATCATCGCCGTCACGAAGGCATCGAGGGTCTCGCGCGTCTCGGTCTCGGTCGGCTCGATGAGCAGGCACTCGGGCACGAGCAATGGAAAATAGGTGGTCGGGGCATGGAAACCGTAATCGAGCAGTCGTTTGGCGAAGTCCATGGCCGTCACATTCAGCTCGCGCGCCTGACGCTTGAGGGTCACGATGAACTCGTGGCTCGCCCGGCGCTGCGGGTAGGCCGCATCGAAGCCGGCAGCCTGCAGGCGCTTGAGCAGGTAGTTGGCATTGAGCGTAGCGTACTCGCCCACCTGACGCATGCCATCACG
>JAFAVO010000037.1 GCA_019242385.1 Gammaproteobacteria bacterium
ACCTCCACCAATGCGATGTTTGGCAAATTCCAGGCGCTGGTCGGCACGCAGCTCGGGCTGCCGCCGCTGCTGCTGCCCTCGCTGAACTCGGTCGGTGCGGAAATCGGCAAGCCGATCGCGCCGCAGACGGCGAGCGTCGGGGTCTCCACCAGCAAGTTCGTGCGCAAGGAGGGCGATGTCATTCGCCACAACATGGGCTGGACGTTCATCCTGCTCGCGTACCTGGTGCTGATCGCCATCGGCTGCTACCTCGTGCAGCCGCAGGCAATGCGGCTGCCATCGCCATGACGGCTATTCGCAGCCGAGCAGCGTGCGCGTGCGCTCAAGAGGCGGACCGAGGAGCTCCGCGGCACGCGCTTGCGCCGTCGCTGCGTCTGAGGGGGACATGGCGCGCAGCCCGGGCCGCTCGTTCCGGGTGAGCGCCCAGGTGCCGTACCAGCCCGATCCGAAACATCCCTCTTCCTGCAACCGTTCCAGGAACTGCCCCCACGCGTAGCGCTCTGGCGCGGGCAGATCGGGATCGACGTCGTGGCCATCTGGGAAGGTAGGGCCCGCCAGCATCCCCAGCGCAATCAGATCGCCGGCTGCGGCAGCATCCGTGAGCAGCTTGCGCGCTTCGCTGCGGTCGGCCGCCGGCGTCGGACACCCTTGCAACAGGCATCGCGCGAGTGTCGCCTTGGCTGAGGGCGAGGTCGCGGCTGCCTGCTCCAGAAGCGCCAGCGCCTCGGCCTGGCTCTCCGGAGTTTCCTTTTGCAACAGCAGTACCGCCAGGTGCTCCTCGGCTTCTGCATCCCCGTGCATGAGCGTCTTGCGCGAATACTCGATCTCGATGTCGAGGTCATTCTCGCCGCGGAGCGCCTGCACCGAACGGCCGAGCACAGCGCTGAACTGCTCGATCGCGCCCGGCTGCAGCTCCGACAGCAACTTCACGGCCTGCGTGCAGGCTTCGAGCTCATCGGCCGTCGGGCCGCGCTCTTCCTCCGCCAGCAGGTCATCGAGTCTGTGCAGGGTCTGCGCCGTCGCGCCGTTCCGTTGCGCAATGGCGAGCATTCGCGTGCGGTGATTCGCGAAGTCTGGTCCGGGGGTCAGCGTGTCACAGCGTCCGAAGTTGGCGATCATTGCCACGACATTGATGGCGTGCGGATCCCCGGCCCGGGCGAGCGGCGCCTCGGCCTGCAACACCTCGCGCGGCTTGCGCTCGCACAGCAGCGCGAGCTCTTTCTGCGGCAGTTGCCGCTTGAGCAAAAATTTTGTCTGGGCGCAGCGCAGCCGCTGATTGAAGCTCTGTGAAGGGCCAGCGCTTTTCAACGCCGGCTCGGGTGTCGCAGGCGAAGGCGTGGTGGGAGAACCGGGAGCGGAATTCAGGTCGGGCCGGTTTGCCGGGCGCGTTGGGAAGGCGTTGTCGCCGCCGCTTTCGTGTCCCCGGTGCCGCGGTGCGTAGAATCCCCCAGCCAAGCCGGCCAGGAGCAGCAACGACAGGGCAGGTACCCAACCTCGCCGCATCGGCAGAGTATGCCGGCCCACTGCGGCCGGGGATAGCGATGTCAGAACGCGTTGATGCCCGTCAGCTCACGACCGACCGTGAGCTGATGAATCGTCTCGGTGCCCTCGTAGGTGATGACGCTCTCGAGGTTCAGCATGTGGCGGATCGGCACGTACTCGGCACTGATGCCCGCCCCGCCGAGCAGGTCGCGGCAGTCGCGCGCGACATCGAGCGCCATGCGGCAGTTGTTCCACTTGGCAAGTGACACCTGCGCCGGCTGCATGTTGCCCGCATCCTTGAGCCGCCCCAGCTGCAGCGCGAGTAGCTGCGCGGTGGTGATGCGCCGTGCCATGTCCGCGAGACGCACCTGGGTGGTCTGATTGGCGGCGAGCGCACGCCCGAAGAGCGTCCGCGTCGCCGTGTACTCGAGCAGCTGCTTGAAGCAGGCCTGCGCCGCGCCGATCACTCCCCAGCAGATCCCGTACCGCGCCTGGGTGAGACACGACAGCGGACCCTTGATACCGATGACGCCCGGTAACACCTGGGCCTCAGGCACCACCACGTTGTCGAAGAACAGCGCGGCGGTAACTGATGCACGTAGCGAGAACTTGTGCTGAATCTCCGGCGCGGAGAACCCCGGCGTGCCCTTGTCCACGAGGAAGCCGCGGATACCCTCGGGGGTCATGGCCCAGACCACCGCGACATCGGCGATCGTGCCGTTGGTGATCCACATCTTCGAGCCGTTCAGCACCCAGTCGCCCCCACGCCGCTTCGCGTGGGTCTTCATGTTCGCGGGATCGGAGCCGCCATGGGGCTCGGTGAGACCGAAGCAGCCGATCACCTCGCCCCGCGCCATCCGCGGCAGGTAATGCTGCTTCTGCTCGGCGGAGCCGAACGCATAGATGGGATACATGCACAGGGATGACTGCACCGAGACGAAGCTGCGGATGCCGGAGTCCCCGCGCTCGAGCTCCTGACAGATGAGCCCATAGCTGACCGCATTGAGCCCGGCGCAGTCGTAGCCCTGGATCGAGGATCCGAGCAGCCCCAGAGCCGCGAGCTTCGGGATGAGCTCCTTCGGGAACTGGTGCTCCTCGAAGCACCGCTGGATGACCGGCAGCACTTCCGCATCGACCAGCCGCGCCACGGACTCCTGCACCAGGCGCTCCTCATCGGTCAGCGCGGCACGCACCCCGTAGAGGTCCAGCGGATCGAGGGTGCTCCGCGAGGCGGCTCCGACTGCCTCGGGGCTGGAAGCGGCGGCTTTGGCCACGGTCGGCTCTCCTGCGGGAAGGTGGATCCAAAGGGGGGGGGCGCATGATAACGGGTATCGGCGGGTCGGTCGAAGTGGATCGGCGGACGCCCTTGGGGCACGCTTCGCGCATGAAAATACCGGAAATCATCCTCATCGAGACCGTCCATCAGCCCGGCAGTCTCGCCAAGGTGCTGCAGGTCATCGCGGACGCCGGCCTGGCCATCGAAGGTCTCACGGCGCTGCGACGACAGCAGGGCCGGACGCTGTGGGAAATCACCCTCGAGATGGACGAGGAGGCCGACCGGTCGCTCTACGAGCGCATCGGCCAGCTGCCTACGGCACGGTTCGTCGGCAAGTCAGACCGTGTCTTCAACCGTCATCGCGGCGGCAAGATACGCACCGTAGCGACCCTGCCGATCAACACGCGCGAGGTTCTGCGGGACGTCTATACACCGGGAGTGGCCCGGGTATGCCTGGCGATCGCCAAGGACCCGGCCGCCGCGTATGAATACACGGCACTCGGCAGCACCGTCGCGGTGGTCACCAATGGCACCGCGGTCCTCGGGCTCGGCAATATCGGCGCCCTCGCGGGCCTTCCTGTGATGGAGGGCAAGGCAGCGCTCTTCGCCGACCTGGTGGGTCTCAGCGGCGTACCGATCCTGCTCACCGAGACGCAGCCGGCACGCGTGGTCGAGATCGTCACCGGCATCGCCAGCTCCTTCGGCGCGATCCAGCTCGAGGATTTCCGCGCGCCCGAGTGCTTCGAGATCGAGGCGCAGTTGCGCGCGCGCCTGCAGAAGCCGGTGCTGCACGATGATCAGCACGGTACCGCGGTCGTGACGCTCGCTGCGCTGCTGAACGCCGCGCAACGTTCGAACGTCGACCTGCGCGGCAGCGTCATCGGACAGATCGGCCTCGGAGCCGCCGGCAGCGGCATCGTGCGCCTGCTGCAAGCCTATGGGGTGCGCCACGTGCTCGGAACCGACCGCGATCCCGCCGCGGTGGCACGTCTCGCCGCCTCGGGCGTCGAGGGTGTCACCCTGGAGACGCTCATGCAGCGTGCCGACATCGTCATCGCCTGCACCGGAGTCAAAGGCCTCATCCGCCCCGAATGGGTGAGAAAGGGCCAGGTGATACTGGCGCTCTCGAACCCTGATTCGGAGATCGAGCCGCTCGCCGCGCGCGCGCAGGGCGCCGCCTTTGCCGCAGATGGCAAGGGCATCAACAACGTGCTGGCGTTTCCGGGCCTGTTCAAAGGAGCACTGGACGCGCGCGCCAAGTGCTTCTCGGACGCGATGCTCATGGCCGCGGCGCACGCGATCGCGGCGCTGGCCGGCGGCGATGAGCTCGTCCCCTCTCCGCTCGAGCGGGAGCTGCACGAGAAAGTCGCCGCCGCGGTGCGCGCCGCCGCCGCCGCCTGAGCTGCAGCCATCGCGACCTAAACCTCTATCAGCGCTGAAGAATCGGTTCAGGGGTCCGCGGGCGAAGAGGCATGGCAGGGGTCAGGTTCGGCGTGGGAATCAACATGCTTATAGTGGGGCATCAACATGTTGATGTCCGGCAGGAGGGACACTCTTACTCGCGCCGCTCTCGGGGTAGGAGGAAGGAGCGCGGGCTTTTCAGTAAGGCAGGCTGAAGCGCCGGTAGGCTGCCGCCAGCAGCCACATCGGGCCAATGAGCAGGAACTGCAGGTCCTTGAAAAAGGAAGGCCGCTTGCCCTCGACCGCGTGGCCGACGAACTGCCCGGCCCACGCGACGATGAAGATCACGACGGAGGTCAGCCACAGCGGCCACGGCAGCTCGGACAGCAGGCGCGTGATCGCGAGCAAGGCAACGAACGCCACGAGGATGCCGAGCGCGAGCGCCGGCGAAAGCACCAGGTAGTAGATCAGCGCAGCTACCGCAGCGAGGGTAGCCCAGTTCAGCCAGGGCGAGACCGCGGCGAACTCCGCGGGCACGGGTGCCGACCACAGCAGCCCCATGACCGAGAGCACGATCGGCGGGACGCAGATCCAGTGCAGCAGCTTGTTGGTGGGGTTCTGGTGGCTGGCGCCGTACTCGCCGAGCCACTCAGTGACGGTGCGCATGCGCGCGACGCTACGCGCCGCAGCCCCTCAACCGCAAGCGAGTGGGGGGCCCGGCGCGTCCGTCCGGTCTCAGGCGGCCATCAGCCCGCGCAGCTTGCCGAGCGCGCTCGACTCGATCTGACGGATGCGCTCCGCAGATACCCCGTACTTGCCGGCGAGCTCGTGCAGGGTGGCCTTGTCTTCCGACATCCAGCGGCGCTGAACGATATCGCGGCTGCGGGCATCGAGCTGACCCAACGCACCCTGCAGGCGCTCCGAGGAGTCCTCCGCGCTCTCGGCGTCCTCCACCTGCTCGGCGGGGTCGGCCTCGGGCGCGGGGAGGTACGCAGCGGGACTATAGAGCTCCTCATCGTCCGCCTCGGGCGCCGGATCGAAGGACAGGTCGCGTGCCGCCAGACGCTTCTCCATCTCGGTGACTTCGGCCGGGGATACTCCCAGGTCCCGCGCGACGGCGGCCGTCTCCTCGGCGGAGAGCCAGCTGAGGTTCTTCTTCAGCCGGCGAAGGTTAAAGAACAGCTTGCGCTGCGCCTTGGTCGTGGCGATCTTCACCAGACGCCAGTTGCGCAGCACGTACTCGTGGATCTCGGCGCGAATCCAGTGCACCGCGAAGGAAACGAGCCGGACGTTGAGGCTCGGATCGAAGCGCTTCACGGCCTTCATCAGCCCGACGTTGCCCTCCTGGATCAGGTCTCCTATCGGGAGGCCATAGCCGGAGTAGCCGCGGGCAATGTGCACCACGAAGCGCAGGTGAGAGAGCACGAGCTCTCGCGCCGCCAGCAGGTCTTCCTGCGAGCGGAAACGTTCGGCGAGCGCACGCTCATCCTCCCGGCCGAGCACCGGGATTCGGCTCACGCGCTCCAGATAGGCATCGAGACTTCCGAGCGGGCCAGCCAAGGCCAGATCGCCCGGTCGGGCAACCAGTGCACCTGCAGTCATTGGATCTCCCGTGGTTTGGATGGGCATTTTAGCAGTCACCTCCTTAGAGTGCTAAACCCCCCTGGAGTTCCCGGGCCGGCTCGCCGCACGCCCTTGCTGAACAACAGCTTGCGCGCGAACGCGGCCATATGTAATCCCCCTTCCGGGGTGCCTCAGGCTAACTAAGCCGGAGCGGCATTAACCGTGGGCCGATTTCCCGGTAGAGTCGCTGGACGGGCCAGGGTTCCGCGGGCCAGGGTTCCGCGGGCCAGGGTTCCGCGGGACCCGGGCGATAAGACGATAAGAAACGGGGAGGCCGGATGATCACCATTGCCTCGCTTTGGCTGCCGATCGTGGTCTCGGCGGTGATCGTGTTCCTGGCGAGCTCGGTCATACACATGGGGCCGTTCTGGCACCAGAACGACTATCCGCAGATGCCGCGCGAGGCGGAGGTCCTCGACGCATTGCGGCCGCTCGCCATTCCTCCCGGCGACTATTTCATTCCACGCGCGAGCGGAATGCAGGACATGCGCTCCGCCGAGTTCAAGAACAAATTGAGCCGGGGACCCGTGGCGGTGATGACGGTCATGCCCAACGGCATGTTCTCGATGCGGCGCAACCTCGTGCAGTGGTTCGTGTTCCTGATCGTGGTGAGCATCTTCTGCGCCTACATCGCGGGACGAACGCTTCCTGCGGGAACCAACTACCTGCGCGTCTTCCAGATCGTCGGTGCCACGGCGTTCATCGGCTACGCGCTGGCGCTGTGCGAGCTCTCGATCTGGTACCGCCGCTCGTGGAGCCTGACGCTGAAGGGGGCGCTGGATGGGCTCATCTATGGCGCACTTACCGCGGGCACCTTCGGGTGGCTGTGGCCGCATGGAGCGTGATTGGTGCACGGTGCACGCAGGTGCCATCGAGCAGTACGTCACGCACCTTCCGTGTTATGACCGCAGCGTTGTTTGCTGCCGGCCGCCCAACGTGCAAGCGCGAAGAAACTTAAGAGTGCGTCACGAATGCGTGACATAAAGCATGCTCTGATACACTCAACTCGGTCGGGGAGCGAAGGCGCAGGGGTCTCGATGAATAAGATTCGCTGGCTCGGTATGACGACGGCGCTATGCCTGTCGCTCGCTGTCTCACTGTCGCAGGCCGCCACCGCTACTGCGCACCGCACGCACCTGAGATACAGCAACCGTGCTTCGCTCACCGATCCGGCACTGCGCTCGAGCGCCGCACTGGTGCTCGACATCAGCAACTCCTCGGTGCTCTATGCCCGGCACTCGGAGGTAGCGGTACCGATCGCCTCGATCACCAAGCTCATGACGGCCCTGGTGGTGGTGGAAGCCAATCAGCCTCTCGATGAGATGCTGACCATCACCGA
>JAFAVO010000126.1 GCA_019242385.1 Gammaproteobacteria bacterium
GATCGGGGATCGGGTGCTCGTCGATCCAGTGTTCCGCGAGGGCAACCGGCACGGCATGATCGGGGAGACCGCGCACGGAGGCCGCGCGGAGTACGTCGCGGTGCCGGCGGCGCAGCTCGTCGCGGTGCCGGATGCGGTGTCGCTGGAGGATGCCGCGAGCCTGCCGCTGGCGTACGGCACGGCGTACCGCATGCTGGTCACTCAGGGACACCTCGCCCGGGGCGAGAAGCTCCTGGTCCTCGGCGCGAGCGGGGGTGTCGGAGTCGCCTGCGTGCAGCTCGGCAAGCTCCTCGGCGCCGAGGTGGTGGCGTGCACGAGCTCCGCGGACAAGGAGAAACCACTCGCCGCGCTCGGCGCCGACCACACGGTGAATTACACCGCGGAGAGCCTGGTCGCGGCGGTCAAGCGGCTCTACGGCAAGCCCCGGGTCACAGGCGGAGGTGGCGTCGATGTGGCGGTGAATTTCACCGGCGGGGACACCTGGCGCGACACGCAGCGGACCGTGACTCGCGGTGGCCGCATCCTCACCTGCGGGGCGACCGCAGGGTTCGAGGTGATCACCGATGCGCGGTATCTCTGGACCTTCGAGCATCACTACATCGGCTCGAACGGCTGGTCGGTCGCGGATCTCGAGGCGCTGCTCGCGCTGATCTGCGAGGGCCGGCTCAAGCCCGTGATCGATCGGGTGTTGCCGATCGATGAGGCGGCGGAGGGCGAGCGGCTCCTCGAGGATCGCGAGGTGGTCGGCAAGGTGTTGCTGAAGCCGTGATGGAGTTCCTGAGCAGGGCAACGGGCGGCAATCTCGGCAAGCTGCTGAGGCCCGATGTCGCTCGCGAGAGCGGGGCGCTCATCGACCTGCTGCCGCCCCGGCGCGCGTGGAGCTGTGGGCAACTGGATGCCGCCGCAGACGCCTTCGCCGACGGCCTGACACGCGCGGGTGTCCCAGCGGATGCGCGCGTCGCAATCCTCGCGGAGAACTGCGCCGAGCACCTGATCGCCTACATGGGCATCATGCGTGCGGGGGCGGTCGCCGTGCCGGTGAACCACCGGTTGCCGGCCGAGACGGTGCGCTTCATTCTGGAAGACTGTGCCGCCGGGCTCTGCATCGTCGATCGGGTGCGGGAACCGCTCCTGCCAAAGAGCCTCGAGCGCATCCGGATACGCGATGAGGGGGCCGACGGGTTCGATGCCTTCCTCGAGCGCGGCACCGCGCCCTTCAGCGCCCGGCTCTCGCCCTCCGGCACCGCGGAGATCCTTTATACCTCGGGCTCAACGGGTCGCCCCAAAGGCGTGGTGCTCTCGCACGCCGGACAGCTCTGGGCACTCAGCGTGCACGTGGCGGCGCAACCCGCGACCGGGGAGCGCTCCCTCATCGTCGCGCCCCTCTACCACATGAACGCGCTCTTCAACCTCTCGGTGTGCCTCCTCAATGGGATCGAGGTGGTGCTCATGCCGCGCTTCGAGGCCGCGGCGCACCTGCGAGCCATCGCCGAGTACCGCTGTACGCACCTGAGCGGCATTCCGACCATGTTTGCGCTGATGGCGCGCCAGCAGGAGCTGATCGCGACGCTCGATCTCTCCTCGGTCACGGCCGTCACCATCGGCTCGGCCCCGCTTACCGAGGCGCTCGTCGAGCGAGTGCAGGCGGTGTTTCCGCGCGCCGCCATCTCCAACGGTTACGGCACGACGGAAGCAGGACCCTCGATCTTCGAGGAGCACCCGCAGGGGCTGCCGCGGCCGCTGCTGTCGCTCGGGTATCCGCTGCCGGAGATCGAGGTGCGCCTGGTCGGTGGCAGCGCCGATGAGGGCATCCTGCACGTGCGCTCACCGGCCATGTTCACCGAGTACCTGAATCTGCCTCAGGTCACCCACGAGAAGCTGCAGGACGGCTGGTACGACACGGGCGATGTCATGCGCCGCGACGCCGCCGGCTTTTACTATTTCACCGGCCGGGCCGATGACATGTTCGTGTGCGGCGGAGAGAACGTCTTTCCCGGTGAGATCGAGAAGATGCTCGAGCGCCACCCGGCCGTGCTTCAGGCGGCGGTCGTGCCCGTGCCGGATGAGATCAAGGGCCAGATTCCCATCGCCTTCGTGGTGCTCAGGGACCGGAGCCTGCCCGTGGAGGAGCTCAAGCGCTTCGCGCTCGAGTCCGGTCCGGCGTACAGCCACCCGCGCGCGTTCGTGGTGGTGGATGAGCTGCCGGTCGCGAGCACCCACAAGCCGGACAAGCGCCCGCTCATGGCGCAGGCGCTCGAGGTCGCCCGCACCCTCAAGCGCTGAGCCGCATCGCTAGCCGGGCTTCGTTCCGTAGCAGCCGCGGCCGATCGCGATCACCCGACCCTGATCGTCGATGACATCGATGTCGACCACCCCGACGGTGCGACCCGCGCGGCGCACGCGCGCCACCGCCTTGAGATCGGTGCCGGCGGCGGGACGCAGGTAATCGATGCGCAGGTTGATCGTCGGGACCCCGTACCCGAGCATCGCCCACAGCGCGTAATCGCCTGCAATATCGATGAGGCTCGCGATCGGCCCCCCGTGGTACTGGCGCGTCCCGGCGGAGCGCTCCACGGATGGGGTGTAGCGCATCAGGATCTCGAGCTCGCCCGCATCGCGATCGAAACGTACGCACGAGAGGTCGAACAGCTGATGAAACGGTGGGCTGCGCAGATGCTCCTGCAGCTCACTCAAGCTGATCGTGGCGGGGGCGTCGCTCACTCGAGGGCATCCCGGCTCGAAGAATCAAAAATGTAGCCCGTTTGTTACTTGCACGCCACTGTCCTGATATCGGCCACTCGTTATTCTGAAAGCATACTTTTCCCGTCGATTTGCATGCTGCACTTGCCCGCGAACTGCTCATTAATGAGGGGAAGGGCAAGCTGCCGGCAGCCTGCCTGCGCGCCATCGGTGGCGCGCAAGAGACACAGCCACCGGGAGACAGACGGATGGGGAAGATTCGGTCGACACTGCCGGGCGCGGTTGCGTTCGCGAGTATCGCAGCCGCCGTCGTAACCACACCCAGCCACGCTCAGACCGCGACGAGCGATACCACCGCGAGCACCGGGCTCGAGGAAGTGCTGGTCACGGCCACCAAGCGCACCGTATCGGTGCAGGACGTGCCGGTGAGCATCACCGCGATCTCCGCGCGCGACCTCGAAGCCATGGGCGCCAACCGCTTCTTCGATTACGCCACCGACATCCCCAACCTGTCCTTCGGCATCGGTGCTTCCGACGGTAACCTCGCCGGGCGCGGCATCGCGTTGCGTGGCATCCAGGGCTCCAACACCACCGGGTTCTATATCGATGAGACGCCGGTTCTCGAGACACTCGATCCCCACATCGTCGACATCGCACGCATCGAGGTGCTGCGCGGGCCGCAGGGCACGCTCTATGGCGCGGAGTCCATGGGCGGCACGGTCCGCATCATTACCGAGCAGCCGGACGTCACCGGCAGAGGAGTCACGGGTCAGGTCAATCTCGGCGGCTCATGGACCGAGCACGGCGGCTGGAACAACCTCGAGGAGGGCGCGGTCAACATCCCGCTCGTCGCCGACACGCTCGCCGTGCGCATGAGTGCCTTCCATCA
>JAFAVO010000244.1 GCA_019242385.1 Gammaproteobacteria bacterium
ATCGCGAAGATCTCGCGCGCGGCGGTGTAGGCACGCGCGATCTGCGCGGGCGCGGCCCCGGTATCGCCCTGCACCCGGGGAACGAAGGTCGGTCCCATGCGGTTCACCAGGCTGTTGGTGGTCGCAGTGGCGATGATCTCGCGCCGCAGGCGGTGGTGGCGGATGGCGCGCGGAAAGCGCTGCTGCACCGGTGCCGGAAAATAACGGATGAGCTCGGCCGAGAGATACGGATCCTCGGGCACGTCCGAATCGAGCAGGTGGTTGTTCAGCCAGATCTTGCTGTAGGCGAGCAGGATGGCCAGCTCCGGGCGCGTGAGACCCACCCCGCTCTTGCGGCGCTCAGAGAGCTCATCATCGCTCGGCAGGAATTCCAGCGCGCGGTTCAGCACGCCCTCGCGCTCGAGAGCGCGGATCAGGTGCTGGTATTCCGGCAGCCGCGAGGCACCCTGCAGCTCGAGGATGCTGATCGCCTGGCTCTGCAGATAGTTGTTGCGCAGTACCAGCGCGGCCACCTCGGAGGTCATGCGCGCCAGCAGCCGGTTGCGCTCGCCGCGTGCGAGCTTGCCGGCGACGAGCAGCGGGTTGAGCAGGATCTTGATGTTCACCTCGACGTCGGAGGTGTTGACCCCGGCCGAGTTGTCGATGAAGTCGGTGTTGAGCCGGCCGCGGGCCAGCGCGTATTCGATGCGGCCACGCTGCGTGAGCCCGAGATTGCCGCCTTCGCCTACGACCTTGGCGAGCAGCTGCACCCCGTTGATGCGCAGCGCGTCGTTGGTACGGTCGCCGACCTCGGCATTGCGCTCCTCGGTCGCTTTCACATAGGTGCCGATGCCGCCGTTCCACAGCAGGTCGACCGGCAGCGTCAGGATGGCGCGGATCACATCGTTGGGTGCGGCGCTCGCGCTGTCCAGCAGCAGCAGTCCGCGCGCCTCGGCCGAGAGCGGGATCGATTTGGCGGAGCGCGCGAACACCCCGCCGCCGCGTGACAGCTTGCTGCGATCGTAATCGTCCCAGCTCGATCGCGGCAGGGCAAAGAGGCGCGCCCGCTCGGCGAAACTCACCGCCGCATCGGGCTCGGGGTCGATGAAGATGTGGCGGTGATCGAAAGCGGCCACCAGGCGGATGTGGCGCGAGAGCAGCATGCCGTTGCCGAACACGTCCCCCGACATATCGCCGATGCCGATGACGGTGAAGTCGGTCTTCTGCGTGTCGATGCCCATCTCGCGGAAATGCCGCTTGACGCACTCCCAGCCACCGCGGGCGGTGATGCCCATCTTCTTGTGGTCGTAGCCGGCCGAGCCGCCCGAGGCGAACGCGTCGCCGAGCCAGAAGCCGTACTCGGCCGAGATGGCATTGGCGATATCGGAGAAGGTGGCGGTGCCCTTGTCCGCGGCGACCACCAGGTAAGGATCATCGACGTCGCGGCGCACCAGCTGCGCCGGCGGCACGATGCGTCCGGAGACGATGTTGTCGGTGAGGTCGAGCAGCCCGCGGATGAAGGTCTGATAACAGGCGATGACTTCGGCCTGCACTTCCTCGCGCGTGCCCGCGGGCAGCCGCTTGGGCACGAAGCCCCCCTTGGCACCGACCGGGACGATGAGGGTGTTCTTGACGTTCTGTGCCTTCATCAGCCCCAGAACCTCGGTGCGGAAGTCCTCGCGCCGGTCGGACCAGCGGATGCCACCGCGCGCCACCTCGCCCATGCGCAGGTGCACCCCTTCGACGCGCGGACTGTAGATGAAGATCTCGAACTTCGGCCGGGGCAGTGGCAGATCCGGGATTTTGGCCGGGTCGAGCTTGAAGGACAGGTAGCCCCGCGGCGTGCCCGCGGCGGTGGTCTGATAGAAGTTGGTGCGCAGGGTGGCCTGAACCAGTGTCAGGTAGGCACGCAGGATCCGATCCTCATCGAGGCTGGTGACCGCCTCCAGGCTGGTACGGATCTGGGTGATGAGGGTGGCGGCGTTGCGCTCGCCGCGCGCGCTGGCGGCGTGGGCCGGATCGAAGCGCATCTGGAACAAGCGCACCAGGCTGCGGGCGATCAGCGCGTGAGCGGCGAGAGTGCGCTCCATGGACGCCTGGCTGAAGGGCACCCCGGTCTGCAGCAGATAACGGCAGTAGGCCCGCAGCACCACGATCTCGCGCGCCTCGAGGTCGGCGGCGATCACCAGCCGGTTGAAGCCGTCGTTCTCGATCGCGCCGGTCCACGCGGCGCTGAAGGCCGCGCGGAAATTCGCTTCCACACGGGCGATGTCGACGCTGAGCGCATCACGGTGCTCGAGCTCGAAGTCCTGGATCCAGGCGGCGCCGCCTTCCGGCCAGGCGAGCTCGTAGGGTCGTTCGGAGATCACGCGCAAGCCGAAGTTCTCGAGCATCGGCAGCACATCGGATATCGGTACCGGGTCGCCGAGGCGCACGATGCGCAGGTGCACCCGCTGCGGCTTCTGGCCGGCAGGCCGATGCAGGCTGAGCTGCAGCACGCGCGACTGGTCGCGCAGCGACTCGAGCACCTGCAGGTCATCGAGCACTTCGAGCGGTGTGACATCCTCCTGGTAGCCGATCGGAAAGGCGCGGCCGTAGCGCGCCGCAAGGGCGAGGCCGGCGGCCTCGCCGCGGCGCTCGATCAGTACCTCGCGCAGACGATCCGACCAGGTGAGCGCGGCTTGGCCGATGTGTCGCTCGATCACGGCGAGGTCCGGGCGGTGGCGCACCGCCGGGTCGGTACGCACCAGGACGTGCAGCCGGGCATGGCTCGCGCCCGAGATCTGCGCGTGGCTCTCGACACTGGTGCCGCCGAAGCCCGCGAGCGCGATCTGCTCGATGCGCTGCCGTACCTCGGTGTTGTAGCGGTCACGCGGCACGTAGACCAGGCAGGAGTAGAAACGATGGTACGGGTCGCGCCGCACGAGCAGCCGCACCGTGCGACGCTCGTACAGGTTGACGACCCCGCGCACGATGCGGATCAGGTCCGGCACTCCGGCCTGAAACAGCTCATCGCGCGGGTAGGTCTCGAGTACCGCGAGTACCGCCTTGCCATCGTGGCTCGCCGGATCGAGGCCGAAATGCTCGATGACGCGCTCGACCTTGCGGCGCAGGACGGGAATGTCGCGTGGGCTGCCGAAGTAAGCGGTGGACGTCCACAAGCCGAGGAAGCGATGCTCGCCATCGACGCGCCCGCGCGCATCGAAGGTCTTGACGCCGACGTAGTCGAGCAGCTCGCCGCGGTGCACGGTTGCGGTCGAATTGGCCTTGGTGAGAATCAGCAGCTCGGGCCCGCGCGCGCGCGTGCGGACATCACCGCGCAGCACGCTGACCCGTGGCCGGCCGCCACGACTGCGCACCTCGCGCAAGATGCCCAGGCCGGAGTGTACATCGGGGACCAGACGGTCTTCGCTGCGGCCGCGCTCGAGGCGGTAATGACGGTAACCGAGGAAGACGAAATGTTGCGCTTCCATCCAGTCGAGCAGGTGCGCC
>JAFAVO010000078.1 GCA_019242385.1 Gammaproteobacteria bacterium
GCCATCTCGGATCTGCGCACTGCGCTCAAGGGCGATGACCGCGGGGTCATCGACAAGAAGGCCGAGGCGCTCGCCCAGGCCTCCGCCAGCATCGCCCAGCGGGCCTATGCCGGTGGCGATGCCGGGAGCGCCGGCGCGGGCCCAGAAGCCGGCGCAGGTCCCGCCGGGACGGGCCCCAGCGGGGCTGGCGGCACCGGCACCGGGGCGGGGCGCGATGATGTCGTGGACGCGGAATTCGAGGAGGTCAAGGACAAAGGACGCAAGGCCTCTTAAGCTTGGTCCATGGCGAAGCGCGACTACTACAAGGTACTCGACGTACCGAAGGGGGCGACCGAGGCGGAGATCAAGAAAGCCTACCGTCGTCTGGCGATGAAATATCACCCCGATCGGAACCCCAACGATCGGGACGCCGAGGAGGCCTTCAAGGAGGCCAAGGAGGCCTGCGAGGTCCTCACCGACGCGCATAAGCGAGCGGCCTACGACCAGTACGGGCACGCCGGGGTCGAGGCGGCGGCCCGCAGCGGCGCGGGTCGCGGCGGCTTCGGCGCCGATACCTTCAGCGACATTTTCGGCGATGTGTTCGGCGACATCTTCGGCGGTGCACGCCGCAGCAGCCGCTCCCAGGTCTATCGTGGGGCCGATCTGCGCTATGAGCTCGAGCTCGAGCTCTCACAGGCCGTCTTCGGCCACCAGGTGGAGATCCAGCTCGAGCGCCTCGCCGAGTGCGAGGTGTGCCACGGAACGGGCGCCGCCAAGGGCAGCACCCCCACCACCTGCGACACCTGTGGCGGGGCCGGCCAGGTGCGCATCGCTCAGGGCTTCTTCCAGCTGCAGCAGACCTGCCCGCGGTGCCGCGGGTCGGGCACCGTCATCCGCAATCCCTGCGATGCCTGTCTCGGCCAGGGCCGTGTACGGCGCCCGCGCACGCTTTCCGTCAAGGTGCCCGCGGGGGTCGACACCGGCGATCGCGTGCGGCTAGCGGGCGAAGGCGAGGCGGGGCGCAACGGCGGTCCGCCGGGCGATCTCTACGTCGAGATCCACGTGCGCGAGCATCCGATATTCGAACGCGACGGAGTCGATCTCAGTTGCGAGGTGCCGGTCAGCTTCGCGACCGCAGCGCTCGGGGGCAGTGTGAACGTCCCGACGCTCGAGGGCGATGTGGCGCTCAAGATTCCCGCGGAGACGCAGTCCGGACGGGTGTTTCGCCTGCGTGACAAGGGCGTCAAGCCGGTCCGCGGCGGCTCACGTGGTGATCTCTTCTGTCGAGTGGCGGTCGAGACTCCGGTGCACCTCTCGGCGGAGCAGCGCGAGCTCATCCGCCGGCTCGATGAGTCGCTGCAGGCCCAGGCCGCGCGGCATGCGCCGCGCGAGAAGGGCTTTCTCGATGGAGTACGGCGCTTCTTTGCCTCCGGGCCGGGCAAGAGCTGAGGCGGTGTGAGCAGCACTGCCCCGCACGCACCGCTCATCCGGGCAGTCATCATTGGAGCGAGCGGGCGCATGGGACAGGCGCTCCTGCGCGCAGCGCCCAGCTTTCCGAATCTCATCGTTACCGGTGCCATCGCCTGGGCCGGGAGCCTCGCCCTCGGCCGCGACGCGGGCGAGGCGGCGGGGCTGGGCCGGTTGAACCTCCCTGTCACGAGCGATCTGTCCGCCGCGCTCGCGGCGGCGGATGTCGCGCTCGATTTCAGCAACGCCAACACGGCGCGCACCACGCTTCAGGCGTGCCGGGCGGCGCGCAAGGCGCTGCTGCTCGGCACGACGGGCTTTGGTGCGGAGCTCGATGCCGAGATCGCAGCGGCCGCGCGCGAGATCGCGCTCCTCATCGCCCCCAACACGAGCCTCGCCGTCGCACTCCTCACCGAGCTGACCCGTATCGCGGCGGAAGCTCTGCCGGCAAGCTTTGACATCGATGTGCTCGAGCTTCATCACCGGCTGAAGCAGGACGCGCCGTCAGGCACCGCGCGGGCACTGGCGCGGGTGGCTGCGCAGGCGCGCGGACTCTCCATGCCCGGCCGGGGAGGCGACCCCGGCAGGC
This sequence comes from Gammaproteobacteria bacterium, assembly GCA_019242385.1. Taxonomy (GTDB): domain Bacteria; phylum Pseudomonadota; class Gammaproteobacteria; order Steroidobacterales; family Steroidobacteraceae; genus 13-2-20CM-66-19. The sequence continues at coordinate 2,036 of JAFAVO010000078.1, forward strand.
CGCCGCCGGCCCCCCGACCGGAGGGGGAAATCGGGCTCGCCTCGCTGCGCGCCGGGGATCTGGTGGGCGAGCACACGGTGCTCTTCTGCGGTGCGGGCGAGGAGCTCCGTCTGACCCATCGGGCACACGATCGCGGCATCTTTGCCCGCGGTGCGCTCTCGGCCGCGCTCTGGCTCTCGTCACGCCCTCCCGGGCGCTATGAGATGAGGGACTTTCTGGCTCTGAAAACAGAGGGTTAGAAGACTATCCGCGAGCAGATGGCAACACGCTGCAGGCCGCCTGAGGTCGGAATTTTCCATGGACACATCGGCCGAAAGGCCCGTAAACTTTCCGCCTAATCCGTGTACGGGTTAGTCCATGCAAGGCGGGAGGATGTTCGATGAGAACTCCTCCCGCTTTGTGTATCTGGGTCGGGGAGAAGTGATCACGTGAGCGTACCTGCGGTGCTCGCGCTGGCCGATGGAACGATCTTCCGCGGCCAGTCGATCGGAGCCAAGGGAAACACCACAGGCGAAGTCGTTTTCAACACCGCCCTCACCGGTTATCAGGAAATTCTCACCGATCCCTCTTACGCGCGTCAGATCGTCACGCTCACCGTCCCGCACGTCGGCAACACCGGAGCGACGCCCGAGGATCTGGAGGCCGCGCAGGTGTATGCGGCGGGCCTCGTGATCCGCGACCTGCCGCTGCTCTCGAGCAACTGGCGGGCCAACGAGTCACTGCGCGAGTTCCTCGAGCGCGGCAAGGTGGTCGCCATCGCGGGCATCGACACGCGCAAGCTCACGCGGCTGTTGCGCGAGAAGGGCGCGCAGGCCGGCTGCATCATGACCGGCGATCAGGCCGATGTGAGCGCGGCGCTGAAGATCGCGCGCAAGTTCCCCGGACTCAAGGGCATGGATCTCGCCAAGGTGGTGAGCACCAAGCGCAGCTATCAGTGGAACGAGGGCACGCTCTGGCCGGATCCGGCGCGCGCGCCGGTGCGCGCCAACCAGCGACTGCACGTGGTCGCCTACGACTTCGGCATCAAGCGCAACATCCTGCGGCTGCTCGCCGATGGCGGCTGCCGCATGACGGTCGTGCCGGCGCAGACCCCCGCCGAGGAGGCGCTCGCGCTCGAGCCCGATGGCATCTTCCTCTCGAACGGCCCCGGCGATCCCGAACCCTGCACTTACGCGATCAAGGCGACGCAGCGTTTCCTCGAGACCGACCTGCCGGTGTTCGGCATCTGTCTCGGGCATCAGATCCTCGGCCTCGCCGCCGGAGGGCGCACGGTGAAGATGAAGTTCGGCCACCACGGCGCGAACCATCCGGTGCAGGAGCTCGAGTCGGGGCGCGTGTTCATCACCAGTCAGAATCACGGCTTCGCCGTGGATGAAAGCTCGCTCCCCAATGGGGTAGTGGCGACGCACCGCTCGCTTTTTGATGGCTCGCTCCAGGGGCTCGCCTTCCAGGAGCGCCCCGTGTTCGGCTTCCAGGGGCATCCCGAGGCGAGTCCCGGTCCGCACGACCTGCGCGCGCTCTTCGAGCGCTTCAACCATCTGATGCTGCGGCGGCTGCAGGCGCAGTTGAAGGTCGCCGAGGAGAACCTGCGGCGCCAGCAGGCAGGCGGTCGCTGAAGCTGTGCCGAAGCGCACCGACATTCAAAGCATCCTGATCATCGGCGCAGGTCCCATCATCATCGGGCAGGCGTGCGAGTTCGATTACTCCGGCGCGCAGGCGTGCAAGGCGCTGCGCGAGGAGGGCTACCGGGTCATCCTGGTGAACTCGAACCCCGCCACCATCATGACCGATCCGGAGATGGCCGACGCCATTTACATCGAGCCGGTGAATGCGCACACCATCGCGCGCATCATCGAGAAAGAGCGTCCCGATGCGCTGCTGCCGACCATGGGCGGGCAGACCGGGCTCAACACCGCGCTCGATCTGGTGCGCGAGGGCGTGCTCGAGAAATTCGGCGTGGAGCTGATCGCCGCCTCGCGCGGCGCGATCGACATGGCCGAGGACCGCGAGCTCTTTCGCAACGCCATGCGCGAGATCGGCCTGGAGACCCCGCAGTCGCAGATCGCGCGCAGCCTCGATGAGGCGCTCGCCATCGCCGGGGAGATCGGCTACCCGGTGGTGATCCGGCCCTCCTTCACCCTCGGTGGCAGCGGCGGCGGCATCGCCTACAACCGCGAGGAGCTCGAGACCATCGTGGCGCGCGGCCTCGATGCCTCCCCGACCGGGGAGGTGCTGCTCGAGGAGTCGGTGATCGGCTGGAAAGAGTTCGAGATGGAGGTGGTGCGCGACCACGCCGACAACTGCATCATCATCTGCTCGATCGAGAACCTCGATCCGATGGGCGTGCACACCGGCGACTCGATCACCATCGCACCGGCGCTCACCCTCACCGACAAGGAATACCAGCGCATGCGCGATGCCTCGATCGCGGTGCTGCGCAAGATCGGCGTCGATACCGGCGGCTCGAACGTGCAGTTCGCGGTCAACCCCGAGGATGGACGGCTGCTGGTCATCGAGATGAACCCGCGCGTGTCGCGCTCCTCCGCGCTCGCCTCCAAGGCGACCGGATTCCCGATCGCCAAGGTGGCCGCCAAGCTCGCCGTCGGCTACACCCTCGATGAGCTGCGCAACGAGATCACCGGCGGGGCAACCCCGGCATCCTTCGAGCCTTCGATCGATTACGTGGTCGTGAAGATCCCGCGCTTCACCTTCGAGAAATTCCCCGCCGCCAACGACCGGCTCACGACGCAGATGAAATCCGTGGGCGAGGTCATGGCGATCGGCCGCACCTTCCAGGAGTCGCTGCAGAAGGCGCTGCGCGGGCTCGAGACCGGGCTCGATGGCCTCAACCCCCAGCTGGCGATGCCGCTCTCGGATGAGGAGCAGGTGCGCCTCGCGCACGAGCTGCGCGCCCCGGGGGCGAACCGCCTGCTGTACGTGGCCGATGCGTTCCGCGCCGGCTGGACGCTCGCGCGCATCGCCGAGCTCACGCACATCGATCCCTGGTTTCTCGCGCAGCTCGAGGACCTGGTGCGCGAGGAGGGGCAGGTGCGCGAGGAGGGCCTCGGCGCGCTCAGCGCCGAGCGGCTGCGCCTGCTCAAGCGCAAGGGCTTCTCCGACAGCCACCTCGCGCGCCTCGTCGACATGCCCGAGAAGGCGATCCGCGACAAGCGCCACGAGCTCAAGGTGCGCCCGGTCTACAAGCGCGTCGACACCTGCGCGGCGGAGTTCGCCACCTCCACCGCCTACCTCTACTCGACCTACGAGGAGGAGTGCGAGGCGCAGCCCTCGGAGCGGCGCAAGATCATGATTCTCGGCGGTGGCCCCAACCGCATCGGCCAGGGGATCGAGTTCGATTACTGCTGCGTGCATGCGGCCCTGCAGCTGCGCGAGGATGGCTTCGAGACCCTGATGGTCAACTGCAACCCCGAGACGGTCTCGACCGACTACGACACCTCCGACCGGCTCTACTTCGAGCCGCTCACGCTGGAGGATGTGCTCGAGATCCTCGCGGTCGAGAAGCCCGCAGGAGTGATCGTGCAGTTCGGCGGTCAGACGCCGCTGAAGCTCTCGCGCGCGCTCGAGGCGGCCGGCGCGCCCATCATCGGCACCTCGCCCGACTCGATCGACATCGCCGAGGATCGCGAGCGCTTCCAGCGTCTGGTGCGCCAGCTCGCGCTGAAGCAGCCCGCCAACGCCACCGCGCGCACCGAGGAGCAGGCGGTCACCCTCGGCCGCGAGGTGGGCTTTCCGCTCGTGGTGCGCCCGAGCTACGTGCTCGGCGGCCGCGCCATGGAGATCGTCTTCAACGAGGAGGACCTGCGCAGCTACATGGGAAGCG